>JBGTMJ010000010.1:0-15589 GCA_041743655.1 Saccharimonadales bacterium (SeqCode)
CGCAATAGATGTACCACTCGTAAACTTCGCTAGCCTATTGTTGTTACCGCCAGGAGTAGAAACACTGCCACCTACACCAACACAGTTGCCAGCTGTTGTACAAACGTCGTACGTACCAGCAGTGGCAGTCTGTAAGCGATAGGTAACGTTTGCTGTCGGTGTCGCAAACGACAGCGTTGTGGTACTGGCGCCGCTGGTTGCCGTCAATACAGTTGCGGCACTACCCTGCAAGGTTAGCGTTTGGCCAGCAGCACCGATCGTCAGAGGAGCACTGGGAGTGATATTATTTGTGTTCACCCCTGCAAATGTAGGTGTCGAAGCATTACTGATGTTCTGTACTGTGTTAACAGCACCGCTAACGACCGAGAAATTAGTGCCATTAAAACTAGCTATACCCTTACTAACAGTGCCGGCATCATTAATGGTAATAGTGCTGCCAGCACCAGTAGCATTGGCAAGAGTTAACGTGCCTGATAGTCCATTGAGCGTGTCTACCCCGCCACTTGGCGTCGGGCAAACTCCCCAAGTGGGCAGGCCGACTGTTGAGAGCAAACAAAGTCCTGCGCCGCCAGCTACAACTGAGCTGACAGCACCAACACCTTGGCCAACCAAGACACCATTCGCAGCCAATGCCGTTGCACCAGTACCACCATTGGCAACCGTCAGCGCATTACTTAGTGTCAAGTTCCCGGATGTAACACTCAAACTGCCGGCAATGCCAACCGCCAAGCCGCTTTGCGTAATGATTGAGTTTTCGATATTTTGCGAACCAGTATAAACGGGTATAGTGCCACTCGTACCACCAGAACTGGTGATGGTTCCTGAACTGGATGCTACAGAAATAGTGAAGTTGCCATTGCCGCTGTTACCCACAGTTACATTCGGGCTACCCGACACAAGGCTCAGAACACCGCTGTTGGTAAAATTAGTACCGTTAAGGACAATGCCTGGGCCAGCCGTAAGGGTAACCGCACCGGTTTGGCCCTGAACAGACAAAACACCACTGTTCGATAGCCTGCCATTACTAAGCGCGAGCCCGCTGCCCAAGGTTAACGCACCACTTGCACCACCTATGCTCTGGATGCCAGTTGGCCCTGCAGCCGTCAAAAATACAAAACCCTGCCCATTGTAGTAAGCAAGTTGGTTAGTAGACTTGTCGTAATAAATCTGCCCGGGCTTGGCACCTGTAGGCTGCAATGATGGCGCAATGAGTAAGTCATCATTCAGTAAAACAGGACCGTTAATAGTCACATTAGCAGCACCTACCAGTGCAGGATTAACACTTGCGACGAAGTTATCAAGGGAAATTTTTATCGTATCAAAGCGGTCAATGACAGTTGGAGCGGAGACAGAAGCAGCAGTATCGTGCTCTTTAGCACGATTGGCGGTCAAGAAGACACCAGCTATGCCAGCGATCACTAACACCAGCAGTAGGACATCAGTCCTACTAAAAATATGCCAAAAAGATCGCCCTGTCTGACTTGACTGGCGCTCTAAATCAACGATCCTTGGAGCTTCAGTAGGCTCTAGTGATAACGCGTTGGAACCCCATAAGAGATCCTCAGGCACATCAACAAGAGGAGTACTGCCAGAGATTGGTGCACTCATACTAGCTCCATAGGCTGGAACGGTTTTCTGGTTTTTATTTTCCATATCCGTTTCTGGTTTTTATTTCTGAGGGTTCAATCCCCTACTACATGTTACACCGCTTATGGTATTACAAACAACTTAATTTTATTGCCGTAATTTGCCAATTTTGTTTGTATCGTTTTATGCATGGTAGCCTTATATGGCTAGAACAAGGTAAACTATAAAAATCGTGAAAACAAATACTACAATCAGCGTACGGCCAACGCCCGAGAGGCTCTTGCGGACAGCACCTTCCGACAATGGGTTACGCCCGATCGAAATAAGGCCGGAACGAATGGCTGAATATAGGAGGACTGTCACACTAACAAACAATAGCATGAGTATGAGTCCTGCTACTAACACACGTATAGGTGAAACGTTCCGCCCGGCAATACTATTGACCACTTCTTGTAAGGCATTGGGTACAAAGGATTTACTACCGCTACCGATGGTATAGTAGGCTACGCCGACTTGTACTGGCAATATCCCTACCTTTACTGTCTGTTCTTTACCGTCTTTGGTCGTGATCGTCTGTTCTTCGATAGACACACTGTTAAGATCACCTTGTGCAATGCCTACGACAACCGTACTTTGGGTTGCCTTCATCCCAACACCTTCAATGGGCGAAGTGGTAATTTTGTCACCATTGACAATGCCACCGTTAATATCACTAACGATTGCCGATGTAAGACCACTGGTTACGACTTGGACGCTACCCGCCCCACCCGATAATTCAATCAGCGGTTTTGCACCTACTACTCCTACTAGTCTGTCCGCACTTTCGATGCTGCTAAGCTCTACTGTATTGGTGTTACCTCTCTTAATGGCTACCAGCGATGTTGCAGCGATGTTGGCATCCTGGCTTTTAAAGCCCTGAGCAATGGACGAATCCGTTTGAGCCCTGGCCGGTGTTACAAGTAATAGCGATCCCAATGCAATAATAGCCAATACAATCAACAGAAGTTGACGTGTGTTTCGGTATATAGAAAGCATCAGCATATTATGGACCCCTACTCTAAACAATTATAAGCCAGGTGATGTAAGCCACCAAAAGCTTTTTAGGTATGATGCCATATAAGGCTAGTATAATTAAGCATTATTTTATGACCTGTAGATTGTTGAAAAACTTTCGCCATTCACTTTGCGTGAGATCCTTGCTAGGGTGTGCAAACAGTAAAACGCCCTTGGTATTCATAACCGCAACTTGTTCACCATTTAAATGTGCTGGACGGGTCAGGTTGACTTTGCCTATATCTGTATCGAAGCTACTATAGCCATTCATTTGGTCGATTACTTTTTGGTAATACTGTGGTATATCGTTAAAAGCTTCCGGTGTTGCCTGCTCTGTTATAGTATTCTTCACTCCGTAGCTAGTGATCACAAAACTCAAAACTTTTGTTCTGGTGTCGTACTTTATAGTGCTTCGATCCATGACAGTATCTTCGTTGTCTAGTGGATATAGCACAATAAAATCAAGTTGATTCTTTATGTGGCTTGGTATAGTGGCTTGGACAGTAAGGTACTTCAACCCTATCATCACTCCTAGGCCTAGAACTATTACTGCCAAGAAAACTATGAGTGCTATTTTACGACGTTGATGATTCAATCTCATGCTGAATGGGAAACTCCTTTTCCTCACCTTAATGTGGCTGCACATCAACCAGCATTGAGTATTGACAGTTGGTAGAAGCATTACAAGCGGCAGTCGCACCAGGCCAGATTATTAACCCAAGGTCTTTGTAGCCTGCTACTGCTGCAGCCGAGCCAGCATAACCTAATGTTGTAGACGTTTGAGCAGTTTGACCAACTGTAATCGTACCCGTACCTACAACAAAGGCAGGGCCACCGGTAGTTAAAATAGCGTTGACTGTAGTCGTAGAGTTGCTGGTAGACCCAACGGCTACGACGCCCCGAACATTAGGGTCGGCAGCGAGATTGGTGACCCCGACTCTGTTTGCATTGGCACCATCCATGGTCACAATCATACCAGGAGCAACGCCAGTCTGAGTACCATCCGTGAAGGTAACAAATTGCTTCCTGCTACTAACGAACGTCCGCGTATCGTAGATATTTGTTATCGTAGAACCTGCTCCGGTCTTAACTGTAGCAAGGCATAAGACTGGGGCGGTAGCAGAAAAAGTTGGAACTGCCGCTGTCTGGGAGGCATTGCCCGTGGTAGCAACAGGTGAACCGTTAGTACCGTTAAGACAAATGTGGTAGAAAAGCGTGTTACCGTTCAAAGTGCTTACCGTTTGAGCAGCCGAAACAACAACCTTGCGTCCACCAGAGTATGCAATACACGGTTCAACTGAAACTGATGTCGAACTAGCTCGTGAGACTTTGCATGGTCCGTTGTCTACAGCCGTAATACCCCCAACATCACCTGGATCGCTACCAGAATCCTCGACCACGCCAAGCAACATGATTCCATGTTGGTCGGAAGAAATAATATCTTCCCAAGTTCCATTAATACAACCACGTATCCCTTGAGTGGTAGTATTGTTGGTTGTCGTAGCGCTACTATAGTAAATGCCGCCGGGGTTGATAGTTGTGGAGCAGTTACCTGCCGTTTCAGCTGAGGTCTGCGTACTAACATCAAGATCTAACAGAGTAATATTACCGTCCGAGGTACCGATCACAACACCGCGCGTTGAGGTAGTATAGGTAGGGGCAACCAGATTAAGGCCAAGACCACCTGATAACCCAGTATTGCCGAGTGTTATTACGCTCGTACCAGTAGCAGCGGCAATCTGTGTACCACCAATACGATAGAGGGCTGAGGTATTTATATCACCACCTTGGACATCCAGCTTGTAGCCGGGACTGGTCGTACCAATACCAATATTGTTGTTAAAGCCGGATATAGTTCCTCCGCCACTTCCCAGCTTAACTCCACCAATGGTAGCGTCCTGCACACCATATACACCTACCGTATTCCCTACATTGATGTCCCATAGCGCTGCATCGTCGCCACCCTGGAAGTACTTAGCGTTATTGGCGTTAGCATAAATCGCATTACTTGAGCGAATATCCCCTTGAACATCAAGCTTGTAGACAGGTGTAGGTGAACCAATAATCCCAATGCCTACGTTGCCAGTTGGTTGGAGTATGATATGGTCATCAGGGTCATTTGAAGTGCCGATGATCAGGCGGGCCGACTCACCAGCACCACCAATTGTTGTATCATCCTGATACTGGATATAGCCGTAGTCGCTGCCTCTATTAACTTTACTGCGGAAAACAAGGCTGCTAGCGCCACCATTATCGTCGTGATCAATAATGACGGTACCTTGATCTGGGCCATGCACAGTTCCGGTGGCTTCTGCAACGTTTAGTCTGCCTGAAGGGCTAGCAGTCCCAATCCCAACGCGAGTAGCAGCAGTATCAGCAACAAACAGGTTGCTGGTGCCGGCTGCGTTCTGAATCTGGAAAGCAGTCGTAGAGTTAGTGAACGTTCGCAAAGTAGCACCAGCGTTAGCCAAACTGAGTGCTGTAGCTCCACCCTGGATAGCAACGGTAGTACTGGCATGTGAACCACCTGTGGCACCCGTACCACCAATAGTGATAGCTTGAGCGGCACTGTTACTGGTACTAATGGCAACAGTGTGAGCAGTGGCTCCATTACCGATCTGTATTTGGCCCGTATTACCAGCCTCCAGAGTCACGGCATTGTTGGCATTCAGGGCTGAGCCATTAGTGACGAGTTGTGTACCAGTCGCATTGTTCGTGTCAGCAATGTGTGTAGTAGAAGATAATGTGGAAGAGCCAACCGAGCCGATATTAATAGCACCTGATACACCACCCTGTAGCGACAGCGTGCTAGTGGTGTTGGTAGAACCAACCAGTATGGTTTTCGCATTGGCACCTGTACCTATGTTGATCGCACCGGTTGTACCGGTGTCCATAGTGATGCCGCCGGCCCCGTTGGTGCCGATTACCACTGCCGTATTGGCAGTGGTGCCGCCTTGGATATTTATTAGTGTGCCAGCTGCAGCGTTACCTGAGCCTTGAGAGCCTAGGTTAGTTGAGCCGTTAACGTCTAATGGCACTTGAGGGCTAGAGTGGCCTATACCGAGCCTGCCAGCAATATACGATTGTGCAGTTGAATCTGAGTATAAAGCATAATTATTGACTACCCCACCTGCGCCTGCCGTACCACCATTACCTGTAATAAAAATCCCTCTATTATTATTAGTACCACTTGTATTACCTCCTTGATCTGGAAGCGTTAACTGGATGCCATATGCAGTATAACCTCCAGTGGTCGATGTACCGGAAGCCGTATTACGCATATTTTGAATTTCAAGCCCCACCGCACCGGAAGCGACACCCGTTCCTGATATATTAGGAGTAGTGAACTTACCTAGTGACAAGTTAGTGACCGTAGCTCCAGTGTTAAGAACAGCACCAAGATTCATTGCCTGACCATAGCTTACAGTTCCTCCATTACCCACGGCGTTGAGAACGCCAGTAATACCTACAAGCCCTGTTAAGGTTCCAGAAGTGCCTGTAAAATAGGCCTGGGCATTAAATGCCGCTCCAGTCGCAGCCCCTGCCGCCGACTCAGTAAGTGATGAACTTATACCTGATGCGTCCACTCCTGCTACTGTCTGTGACTGACTAATACTGCCGCCTGTAACACTTACGCCAGAATTAGCAATGGTTGTGGTAGTAGCACCAGCCCGGAGAGTCACTGTATTACTAGCATTCTGGATTGACCCTATAGTCACAAGCTGCGTACCAGTAGCATTGTTCGTGTCAGCGATGTGAACAGTAGAAGAAAGCGTAGACGCGCCTACCGAGCCTATATTGATATTGCCTGCAGTTCCTCCCTGTAGATTCAGTGTGCTAGTAGTGTTAGTAGAACCTATTGTTACTGTTTTAGCATTAGCACCACTGCCTATTAAGATGCTGCCCGTTGTACCACTGTCTATGGTAATCCCGCCTGCGCCGTTGGTACCGATTCGCACTGCCGTATTGGCAGTGGTACCACCTTGGAGGTTAATAAGCGTCCCGGCAACAGCATCACCTACACCAGACGAGCCTAAGCTTGCACTACCGTTCACATCCAGCAAAGTCTGTGGGTTAGTAGTACCAATGCCAACCTTACCCGTGCTTGTCACCTGCAAGCCTGCATTATATATTACATACGCCGTTGGGCTGGCATAGTCGACGGCAGAGGAAACAGTTAAGCTGGTGTTATTGTTAACCGCTGTTATTGTTCGCTTTACTCCATCAGCAAAGATAATCTCACTACCGACGGTAACGTTACCCACCCAAGTAGTACCTGACCCGGTCACTGTTGTGCTCGACCCTGCAGTCGTGATAGTACCAGTACTGTATTGTACCGGTGAGACACTCAACGTATTGGTAGGGCTAGGGGTGCCGATACCAATACGCGCATTAGTGGTATCGGCAGTGAGTAGGTTACTACCCGCTGCATTCTGGATTTGAAAGGCAGTTGAGGAATCACTGGCATTCTGATGCAGCAGCGTACCCGTAAACTTGTTGTTGCCAGTAAATGTCTGGGGGCCAGTGCCATTGAGCTTGGCAAGATTTGCATCGTTGGACAGGTTAGATGAAGCGATCTGGGTACCACCAACACGGTAGACACCTGAGGTATTGACATCACCACCCTGGACATCAAGTCTGTGACCAGGATTCGTAATGCCTATGCCGACGTTGCCGCCGAATTCTTGGAGCACGATCGGATTTTTCGCAGAATTACCAACGTTGTGCGACTCTAGGCCAAGATAGTTCTGGCTGCCATTGTAATCACGATAGAAGTGTGCGAACTCACCACCGGATACATTGAACTGGAGAAGCTGCTCATAGGTGGTGGATGTTTCTCCTTGCGCACCTTGAATGGTCAGCCTCGATCCAGGGTTCGTTGTCCCGATGCCAACGTTGCCGTTGAAGGTAGCTACTCCTGTGGTTGGTGCACCAGACCCCACACTCAAGGTATCAAAGAGACGAACGTTACGATTACTACTCGAAGTACCTAAGCCGACTATGCTAAGAGAACCCGTGTCAAAACCACCGTAGTCGATAACACCTGCATTGATCTCATGACCGCCAGTCTGTTGGAATCTGATCTGTGTACCACCAAGTGACGCATAGCTTGTGTTTGATGAGCCAGCACTCCCTGTAAGGCTTAATTTACCACCTGGATTCGCTACCCCAATCCCTACATTGCCACCGTTCAGAATTGTTAATTTTTCAGAGATAGTGGCGGCTGCATCTGCGCCCCCGCTACTAGCTGCTGTATAGAAATGAATTCCTCCTGCGCCTTTTTCCTGATTGATCAGCGTTCCAAAGCCGCTGGCAGTAGTATATTTCCAACCAGAGTTATAGTAAAGATTGTCTGCTAAATTAAGATCTGTTCCGGCAGTATAATCAACTAGTCCTCCTGCGCCTACCTGTAAAAGTCCTTTTGGATTCGTAGTGCCTATGCCAACATTGCCGTCATTGCGAACATAGAGAAGCGAGGTGCTACCACCTGAGTTAACAGCATTAATTGCTGCTCCAGTAGAATCACTTGTACTCCCCTGTATAACCAGTTCTGCTGTTGAGTTAGCCGCAGCAGCACCCATAGTTACTGTTCCAGTGTTACGGAATACTACATTAGTAAAATCACCGTCTCCTCCACCTCCAATGTGTAAATCATTGGCACTATCATTAACAAGCGCCGTGCGTACCGTAGAACCAGTGCCCAAATCGACACACATGCGAGCAAAGCTGGTACATGCACCAACCGTCAGGAAAGCGTTCCAGGCACCACCGTTGTTATATCCAAAGAAAAGCGGCCTTGATCCAGACGTCTGGTCAGTCTGAATCGTTAAAGTAGGCGTAAAGCTGCTAGGATAACTTGGCGGTGTGCCGGTTACCCCGTTACTAATAACAACCTGGTTAGTTGTATAAGATGCTTTTTCAAGGTTCAGTTGAGCAATCGGGCTGACAGTACCAATACCAATGTTGCCGTCATTACGCGCAAACAGCAGCGAAGCGGAGGCAGAGTTCTGTATGTTCAGGGCTGCACTGGCATTGGTAGCGACCGAACCTTGGATGATAGTGTCGCCAGTAGGATTAATAGTTAAATCTCCTGACGCTGTAGTCAAGAGTGGCGTACTAAGGGATGTATCGGCTACACCAGCCCCGGAAATATGGAAGTTCGAACTAGACTGCAAGCTTGTCTGATTTTGAATATAGTTAGCAGCTGTGCCGGCCACAAACCCACAAGCTGTGGCAGACTGAAGGCAAACTATACCCGTTGCAGCCGGCAAACTTATGGTGTTGTTACCACTAGGTGTACCAGTATTTAAAGTTGTCGTGTGTGACCCTGTAACGCCGATTAGTGTGCCTGCGCGAAAAGCGTATGGAACCGCAGTCAGCTTCAAGCGAGGCGTCATTTCGGTCGTCTCCCATGATGCGCCGCCTGCCGCGCCGCCAATGCGCATACTTAGCCAGAGTTCCTGATCCCAATTAATCGTACCAGGGAAAGCCGTGACACTTCCCAGGCTAACGGTTAAGTATCCATTCACCACACGGACCAGATTCCCTGTCGTACGTGTTTCAGTCCACAGACAAGCAGTATCTGTGGTAGTACCCGGAGTCATGGTACAAGCGCCTTGGTTCGGGGTTCCCGTTGATGTCAGCGCATTGTATATCTTGAACTCGACATGGTAATTGCCGTCCGTGACTATGCTGCCCGCAGAGGTAAGTAGTCTGGCCTGGAAGTTAATGGTGGAGCTTGTTGCAGCAGTTGCGCGCTGAGGTTGCAGGAAGAAATTAGCGACAGGAGCAACGCCAAGAACAACCAGTATCAGTATAACCAACACTGGCTTAATAGCACGCAAAACCGGTATCTGCAATTTTTGTTTGAACATTTGATGTTTGTCTTGGTGGGTTTACACCCTGCCGTACGTTATATTATCCTTCGTTTCAAAGAGAGCGACAAGATGTAACAGAGGAAAAACTTGTACAGGCATAATCACCCTTTTTATGGAAAAAATTGCCCTCTAGTGTAGTCGTAATAACAACTGCTGAACTGCTAATGTCTGTTAGACACTATAATGAAAGAAAAATACTCTGGTAAGTTTTTCTAATTATGAAGTAAAAAAATCAACGACGGTTTTGGCATCGTTGATTTATCCACAAGCCACAGATGCTTTTTAGGCTATACTGACGATCTTGATTGCGGTTTGGCGTTGGCGGTGACCACGCACTTTGTGAACACGCTTTTTCGCTTTGTAACGGATAGAGGTGACTTTGTCTGCTTTTACTTCATCAGCAACGACTTCTGCGCTTACTTTAATTTTCGCTACATTCGGCGTACCGACAATGACTGTATCACCGTCAATAACAAGCAAAGGCTCAAAAAATACTTTTTTGTCATCAGAATGCAAAAGCTCCACCACCAGGCTTTCGCCTTCAGTAACCAGGTACTGCTTACCACCAGTAGCAATGACTGCTTTTTTCATCTTTAATTACTCTCTTTACAAGAATTTAATTACCAATAAATATTATCAGATACGCTTCCATCTGTAAAGAGTGAGCTGAGCTGGTTTCAAACCTTGTTTAATGCAATAGCCAACGGTGATCCTTCGACGATGCAATCTATTTTGAAGGTATGCTTCGCTTCAAAGCTGATCTCTTTGGCCAACGTCTCGGCAGCAATAGTTTGCTTATGCTCTACTATTGCCTGATGCAGGTCTTTGCTGCTGGTTTCCAAACCGAGCTCTATGCGGTCGTTGACTTCAAGTCCGGCCTGCTTGCGGGCATTCTGTACATTACGGATTACCTCACGAACCAAGCCTTCGCGCTTCAGCTCCGGTGTCAACTCAAGATTAACTCGCGCGTCTACATACAGGGGTGAATTGTCTTTGGTCTTCTCATACACCTCTGCGAATGTATCATTAGCTTCTGCCGTAGTGTTCGGGACTAGGACGACGCGCTTAACGTTGAGTTCCTCTTGAATAATATCGAGTAAGTCATCGTCCAAGTTCTTCGCGCCAGAACCATATATTTTCACCTCTTGGAGGGGTTGGCGTACCTTTATGCCGGCAGCGGCGCGTTGTGACAGGCCAGCGTTAATCGCTTCGCGTGCCCATGCCATCCGATTCAAAATAAGATCGTTGATATGCCCCGCTGCTGGCCAGCCACGTAAGTGCACGCTTTCTCCACTCGTCAGCTTACGGTACAATTCTTCGGCCAAGAATGGCGTAAACGGTGCCATGACATGAGCCAGCTGCACCAATACATAGTGCAGTGTTTTATACGCATTTTGCTTGTCACCATCATCTTCACTCTTCCAGAAGCGACGGCGCGAGCGGCGTACGTACCAGTTTGATGCATCTTCAATGAACGGCAAGATGAGCTTAGTTGCAGTTGGCACATCATACTTACTCATTGAGTCTTCAACTGCTTGGGTTAATTGGTGGGTGCGTGCAACGATCCATTGGTCAAGCGGGTTCGTTAATTTCTCACTTGGATCATCATAGCTACCGTCCCACTCCCATGCATCAACGTCGGCATACAAGGTAAAGAAGTCATACATATTCCAAACCATACTGAGTTTGCGCGATATATCAGCCACATCCTTGTCCACAAGGGCGAAGTCCTCTCCGCTTAATAGCGGCGAACTCAAGAACAAGAAACGTAGGGCATCTGCCGAATACCGATCCATAAGTTCATTGGGATCGGTGTAGTTATTGAGGCTTTTGCTCATTTTCCGCCCGTCGTTACCCGCGATAGTACCGGTTACGATAACGTTCTTGAATGAGTTTTCGCCGAACAAGCCCACACTTACTGCATGGAGATAGTAAAACCAAGCACGCACCTGGCCTACGTATTCCACAATGAAATCCCCGGGAAAACTATTCTCAAACTTTTCGACGTTCTCGAATGGGTAATGAAATTGGGCGAATGGCATCGAGCCGCTTTCAAACCAGCAATCCATGACCTTATCTATACGTTTGTAGGTAATACCCTCGTGTTTGAATGTAACTCCATCTATCCATGGACGGTGATAGTCTTCCAGTTCAACACCTGATAGTTTTTTCAGTTCGGCGTAACTACCAACTACTTTAATATACTCTTTACCCTCTTTATCCGTGCCTTTCCATACCGGCATTGGCGTAGCCCAAAAGCGGTCACGGCTCAGATTCCAATCAGGTGCAGATTCTACGGTTTTTTCGAACCGGCCATGTTTGATATGCTCCGGGAACCAATTGATACCACCATTTCTTTCGAGCATTTCAGTACGTTGGCCGGCAATGTCCATAAACCAGCTGGGGTGTGCGCGATACATAAGTTTGGTACCACAGCGGTGGCAGTGGGGATAACTGTGAAGAACATACTCAATCTTCCACACAACACCACGCTCGTGCAACTCTTTGGCAATAGGTTTATTTGCATCCCAAATATGCTGACCCTTCCATTCACCCGAAGTATAGAAGCCGTTGTCATCAATATTAGACACCACTGGGATATGATTCTCTTTTGCCATAATGAAGTCCTCTTCACCATAAACGGGAGCGGAGTGCACAATACCTGTCCCTTCATCGAGACTGACATAGTCTTCGTGGTAAATCCTGTGTGCGTTCTTGCCCCGGTGTTCAAACAGCGGTTCAACTTCCTTACCCACAAGGTCTTTGCCCTTAATCGTCCTAAGAACCTTATAGGGCAAGCCCTGATGCTTTTCATCAGTAAGTACCTTGTCGAGTAATTCTTGAGCCAGGATAAGCTTTTCACTACCAATTTCTACTTCGGCATATTCAAAATCTTTATTAACTGCCACTGCAACGTTAGCAGGCAGCGTCCAAGGTGTAGTTGTCCATGCCAGCAAGTATGCATCTTCGCCTCTCAGCTTGAATTTAACAAACACCGAAGGGTCAGTAACATCCTTATAGGAATTGTCCATAGCAACCTCGGCCTTGGAGATTGGCGTGGCATCACGCGTACAATACAACAACACCTTCTCACCTTCGTAGATCTTTCCTGCTTCGTGCAGCTTTTTGAAAGCCCACCACACTGACTCCATATACGGTTGGTCCATGGTCTTGTACGCACCTTTAAAATCTACCCATCGGCCAATCCGATCAATGGTATCTTCCCATAGTGAACCGGTAGCTACCATATTCTCACGGCAGGTCATGATGTACTTTTCAAGACTGATCTTGGTTCCTACATCTCTTTTATCTTGAATGCCCAGTTTCTTCTCAGTAAAGACTTCTGCCGGCAAGCCATGGCAGTCCCATCCCCATACGCGCTCTACCCGCTTACCCTTCATAGTCCAAAAGCGAGGTACGGCATCCTTGGCAACAGAGCTTAACAAGGTGCCTTGGTGTGGCACGCCAGTGATAAACGGTGGACCGTCATAGAACACATAGGAATTATCTTTCGGACGCATCTCGACCGACTTTTCAAATGTTTTATTCTTCTTCCAGTACTGTACGATATCTTTCTCGTACTCAACGGGTTTACGGCGCGTACCTTGTTTAAATCGCATTGTTCTCTCCTCTTAAAAGAAAAATCACCTCTTACAGAAGTGTTGGAATCCACTTTAAGCGGACGGTACCATCCAACTTCCATAAGAGGTGACTCTTTGGCGCTTTTTACCGGCTACTCTACGGGCCGTTCCGCCAGGCTCTACTCGTGCATATATATGCAGTTTCTTCCTGATGCTTCGCGGTTGATAGCCGCTCATTGTAACCTGTTTAAGCTCTGTAAGAACAGATTACAAACGCACTGTTGCTACATTAGTAACACTTTCGATAATAGCGCAAACTGTTCGAATACGCAACTTAAGACCTCGCGTATGCAGCGACCTCATCCATAAGTGGTAGTGGCTCACCTTGCCAGATATTAAGTGATTGTCCGTCGTCTTTGGTGGCTATAATGGCCGGATATGACCACACACCGTACACTGTTGCTTTTTCTGCCCCTGCACGCGTATCCAAACTGACCATTTCAATCTTACCATCCATGTCATGCCGCCGCTGCATATCCCTTACAAACGTCTCCACAAGAGTAGCGTGTTCCGACTGAGGATGATAGAGCACAAGCACCTTCATGCCTTTTACCTTACCATACCAAGATAAGTCCTTTCAATGAAAGTAGTACTCAACTGGGGAAGTAAGTGCTACTTTTTTACTGATCGCTGACTGAACCCCTAGCTGCAGCCGGTAGTGGAACCACAACTCGTACATACATAACAGCTGCCGGCACGTTGCGTTTGATTACCACAGTTGTAGCATAGTGGGGCCGTGCTATCGCTCTTAGCTTGTTTCACCTCAGTTGTAGCCGGTTTGGCAGCAATCTTAGCAGCACTGACACTCGGAGTCTCAGGAGCAACCTGTTTCTCGGCGGTGTTTACAAGCTGGCCTTCGGTTGATCGGTCATCAGTGAGCAGCATGGCTTGTTGTTCTTCAGGCATGTCATCCAAGGATGCCAGACCCAACTCCAAGCGATCATCAAAGCTCAGGTAGTCAAGCGCCAGACGACGGAAGATGTAGTCCGTAATTGAGCTGGCGGTACGAATATCCGGATCATCCGTGATCCCTGATGGTGCAAAGCTACTGTTCATAAGCGTCTTCACATAGCTCTTAAGTGGTACACCGTATTGCAAACCGTGACTAACTGATATGGCAAATGAGTCCATAAGCCCTGAAAGCGTCGAACCTTGCTTGGATACGTTGACAAACAGCTCCCCTAAGGTACCGTCCTCGTACTCACTCACTGTAAAGAATCCCTTAAGGTCAGCAAGGCTAAACTTGTAGGTTTGGCCATTACGGCGACGAGGTAGCAAGCGGCGCACAGCGCCTTTTACAACGATCTTGTCGTTTAGAGAATCTGTTGCGGCTACAGGCGTAGTGATTGCAGCGGCCTTTCCTGTTTCTGCTGGGACTGATTCCGTCTTGTTCTTCTTGCCCGATAATGGTTGGGCAACCTTACAGTTGTCGCGGTAGATGGCTACTGCTTTAAGACCCATTTTCCAAGCATCGATATGTAGCTGTTCTATTTCTTCGACAGTTGCGCTTTCTGGCATATTCACCGTTTTACTGATTGCTCCGGACAAGAATGGTTGTACTGCTGACATCATTTTAACGTGCCCTAGGTAGTGGATAGCATCATCGCCCACTGCACATGCAAATACCCTGTAGTGCGCTTTATCAAGATGCGGTGCATCCTGTACTGTGTTGTGCTCGAATATGTACGCAACAATATCTTCAATCTGCGCTTGAGTGTAACCCAACGTCTTAAGAGCACGAGGAACCGTCTGGTTAACAATAGCCATCGATCCCTCTCCAACAAGGTTTTTATGCTTCACAAGCGCAAAGTCAGGTTCAATACCAGTGGTGTCGCAATCCATCATCAAACCAATCGTCCCCGTTGGTGCAAGCACGCTGGCCTGGGAATTGCGCACGCCATAGACTTCACCAAGTTCTACGGCTTCGTCCCAGGCAGTCACTGCCGCATTCAGGAGTTCTTCAGATACCAGGCTGGCGTCAATCCTGGAAACCTCTCCACGGTGCTGACGTAAAACACGCAACATGCCTTCCCGATCTTTACGAAAACCAGCAAACGGACCCGTCCTCTTGGCAATTCTAGCGCTTGTGGCATACGCGTGTCCTGTCATAAGCGCCGTGATAGCCGCAGCTTGGGCACGACCCTCTGCAGAGTCATAGGGCAAGCCCTGGGCCATTAGCAAAGCACCCAGGTTCGCATAACCTAAACCAAGTTCGCGGTAGGCTTTGGCATTTTTTGTAATCTTTTCGGTCGGGTATTCACTGTACCCAACCAGTATCTCCTGGGCAGTGAATACCAGCTCGACCGTATGTTTGAAGGCGTCAATGTCAAACGTATTGTCTTCACGTAAGTATTTAAGCAGGTTAATTGAAGCAAGGTTACAGGCAGAATTATCCAGATGCATGTACTCACTACAAGGATTACTACCGTT
>JBGTMJ010000011.1:0-12744 GCA_041743655.1 Saccharimonadales bacterium (SeqCode)
TCTTGTTTGTTTTAGATGACACTACAAGCATACAAGAACAAGAAGACACCCGGCTAACGCCGGGTGTCTTTGGTTGGATGGAGGTGATGTGTAGGTGGGTTAGGGACGGACCTCGCAAAGATAAGAAATATTGTGTAATAAAAGAGAGCTACAGAAGGCCTCTTTTATTCTTGGAACGATTGTGGGGTTGGGTAGTATTTTTTGGAATCAAGTATTCGAACAGTTTAGGGCGTAGCACAGAGAATTCTCGACACTTCCACTCTCCAACAGTTGCTGCAGCATAGTATTATACTTCGCTGCAGCAAAAAAGGACGACCTCGCAGATCGTCCTTTTTAGCTACCGTGCCAACAAGTGGCTAGTAAGTATCTTTACTAGATGGTGCTATCTGTCCAGAAAGTAAAGTGTTTGCCTTGCAGACTAGCCTTAGTTATATCCATCTCTGAGCCATCTGGCTTTCGTAGGGTAAGTGTACAGCTATCGTCTAGGCTACTTAGTTTGGCTTTTAAATCTTTAACTGTCATGTAAATCTCCTCGTTACTTAGTAAATTCAAGTATGGGGAAGCTTATCTTTGCTGTCAGTTAGATATGTTACCTACTGGCCGGCGCTATTTTAAAATAAGATCTTTCGTTCGACCAAGTCAGGAATGATTTTGTTACGGATAAGTGGTGCTACCCTAGGGTTGTTAACAGCAGTTTTTCCAATCCAGTGTATGGCTTTGATTTCCGTTGATGGCTTTGGCTTGCCTATTATCTTACCTTCATAGAGCTCGATAGATACATCATGTGTTGGATCCCCAGCTGCTGGGCCCATTTAAGTGCCTATATACTTAACAGTGTTAAAGTCTACCTCACAATCAAGTTCTTCTTTAATCTCATTTCTCAAGCGTTCCCCAACAGTATCCTCGGTCAGCTGGCCACCAGGCATAATGTAGTCGCTGGTCATGTCGGACGCATATTTCTCGCACACCAAAAACTCGGTTGAGGCATCATTTTTTACGAGTAGACCTATTTTGTTGTAAAAAGCCAAAGTAAACTCCCTGTAATTATCGGTAAAATGGTGGGGATGGCTGGACTTGAACCAGCGACCAAGCGGTTATGAGCCGCCTGCTCTAACCACTGAGCTACATCCCCGTATGCTTAGTGAGAAAAACCGTAAGTTTATCTCATTGCGCCGGGCGCCGGAATAAATCCGTCACGCTAGCTACTCTTTTCCCTATGCAGGTGAGTGGTAACAGGGAAGAGTATAGCAGACATTCAGATGTGGGTATATAATTATCCGTGTATATTGGCAATGGAAACAAAAAATACATCAAATACAAGAAAAGCTTACGATTACCTACTGCAATTCAGGGATGTCCGTGCAGTAGGCTGGCTTTTATTCTTGATAGTTGCGCTGCTTGTTAGCTGGAGCGGCGTGAAAGTCATAGAAACGAACTATCGGCTTCAAAAGGATATCTCCAGGTTGGAACAGCAAAACGAGATACGAAAGCTGACTAATACAAACCTGAAACTGAAGAATGAATACTATAACACCAGCCAATACTTAGAAATTGCTGCACGCCAGAACTTTGGTCTGGCTGCCCCGGGCGAAACAGTGTTGAGCGTGCCCAGGCAAGTAGCCTTGTCACACACTGTCGATCTTGACAATACTGGGCAGGACGCAGTACAAAAAACCAAGGCACGCCAGCCAGCCTATCAACGTAACTTCCACGCTTGGATAGATTTTCTGCTGCATCGCCAGACTCCCCAAGATTGACAGGGGAACGGCTCTGAGAGTATACTTACGTAGAAATCTCAACACATCGTTGGGATCCTATTTTTCAAATAGGGTATATCGCGGGGTGGAGCAGTGGCAGCTCGCGTGGCTCATAACCACGAGGTCAGAGGTTCGAGTCCTCTCCCCGCAACCAAAACAAGAGCCCAACTATTATGTTGGGTTTTTGTTTTGGTTATGAGACAGTACTCGAACCGTGGGTCGAATCCGCCAGTGGCGGATGAGGAATCCTTGCTTGGCCGACATGCAGCGTCTTGCGCTGCTAGGCGCAAAAGAAGGAGTCCTCTCCCCGCAACCAATTCGAAGTAACAAATAGAGATTCGCACAGTAGCGAGTCTCTTTATTATGTACTGCTTCTGTAATCTAGGTTCGAGTTTGTGTGGCTATTCCTGTTGCGGATTAGCGACTCTCAGCTTATTCTGAGTACATATGAAGCAACTCAAGGATTCAAACGGATTTAGTGTACCCCATGTCTTATTAATACTCCTTATCCTAGGCATAGTTGGCTTTACGGGCTGGTATGTCTGGAATACGAACCAAGAAGTCGATAAAAATCTTGAAGTAACAAAGAGCGCGGCTTCAACAGGACAAAGCAGTTCAAAGACGGATACAAATGACTCGGTGCCGAAAATTCCTGAAGGCTATATGGAGTATAAGAACGATGTTTATGATTTTAGCTTTGCTTATCCTGCACAATGGGGCAAGCTAGAGAGCAAGGGGGGAGATGTTAATACGTTCGTTGCGGAAACACCCGAAATGGACCTAGGTTCCGATTTCATAGGGGGTAAGATGAAAGTCACTGCTTCAAAGATTGAAGCTTTTAGTATGAGAGCTGGTTATCGTAGTGCGGTTGTCAAGGCGACCGGACCTGCCCCTGATTATAGATGGGTTGTGGTTGCACCCGAAACGGAAGGAGAGGTGCACAGCATTGGGGATGAGTTATCGCCAGAGCCTCAAGTTATTTTCAAGAAGGATAGCCTACGGGTTTACAATTTTCCGACAGGTCACGCATGCGCCGAATGGTCTTCGATCGCATTCGCTAGTGGTGATTATTTCATCGGCATAGAACTGCCCTACGTATGTCCAGACGAAGCAAAGACACTAGAAGAGGGTGATGTTGCCTACAAGAACTATAAAAATTCTTTGGTTAAGCAAATCGCTCAGATGGTCCGTGTTTCTAATTAGGCCCAGATAATAGTAATAACTAAGTGGAGGTTCACGTATGACCTCAATTGGCTATAGCTCCAGCCTTGCATGGCAGGGTGATTTAACAAGTTGCTCTCTTTACATAATCTCGACCATCGTGCTAATTCAGAAGTGATAAGGTTCCAATTCAACTGTACCTGCGCAACCAATTAGGGATAACAGACAGAGATTCGCACGTTAGTGAGTCTCTCTTTATTTTTCACATCTGTTATTGAGATCCGAGTCCCAGGTGGTCTTTTGGTATGATTATTAGATGGCTAAAAAGTCAGAAATCACCCTAACAAAAACTCTGCCGTTCGTATTGCTTATCGGTGGCATTATTGGCGTGCTCTGTTCGGGTATATTAACCGTTGAAAAGATACAGTTACTCCAGCATCCAAATAGCCAACTCGGCTGTGACCTTAATCCGATTGTTGCATGCGGTCCTGTCATTAATATGCCACAGGCATCAGTATTTGGTTTTCCTAATCCAGTTATCGGCCTTGTTGGCTTTGGTGTGATAGCAACAGTAGGTGCTGGCATGCTGGCAGGCGCGGCCTTTAAACGTTGGTTTTGGCTGGTCTTACAAGCCGGTGTAGTATTTGGCATCGGTTTTGTGACGTGGTTACAGTTTCAGAGCATTTTCCGTATTGGAGCATTATGCCCATACTGTATGGTCGTATGGTCCATAATGATACCAATATTTTGGTATACCACGCTGTACAACTTGCGAGAGAATTACTTACCAACACCTACACGACTAAGAGGTTTTGTTGACTTTTTGCAACGTCATCACGGCGACATATTAGTGGTGTGGTACCTCGTTATCATCGGGGTGATACTACATCACTTCTGGTATTACTGGAGTACTTTATTGTAGGTTTCATGACTGCTCGGTAGAGTACCGTAGCAGATTATTCTTCCTTGAGAGTTACACCCATCACACTAATTCCGAACAGATAAGGCTCCAATTCGACTACACTAGGGCATGTTAGACTACCAATATGGAGCCGAAAGAAGGCTATATCAATTTCAAAAATTATAAGACTTACTACGTAGTCTATGGAGATTTAAGCAGCGGTAAGACTCCACTTGTTGTGCTTCATGGCGGGCCAGGATACCCGCATTATCATCTCAATAATTTGTCCGAGCTTGCCGAAAAAGGACGCCCGGTTATTCTTTATGACCAGCTTGGTTGTGGGAAGTCAGACCGGCCTGAGGATCCCGAAATTTGGACAGTAGCATTGTTCATTGAAGAGCTAGCTACTATACGTGAAGCCCTCAAACTTAATACAATACATTTACTAGGACACTCATGGGGCGGTTTGCTTGCTGTTGAGTACATGCTCACCAGACCAAAAGGTGTAGAAAAACTAATACTCTCCAGCCCTACTCTTGATAGCCGGCTTTGGGTTGAAGAAGCTAGCAGATTGACGAACGAATTACCATCCTGGGCGGGGAATGTAATGCGAAAACACGAAGCAGAAGATACAACTGGCTCTTACGAATACCAGCAAGCGTATGCAGAATTCAGAAATAGATTTATCTGCCGCGCCGAACCCTACCCTCCCTTGCTGATAAAGGCAGACAGTGAAATGGGGGCTCAGGTATATGAAACTATGTGGGGCCCAAGCGAATCGCATATAACGGGCATTCTAAAGAATTGGAGTGTACTTAACCGGTTAGGAGAAATAGATATTCCGACTTTGTTCTTATCAGGCAAATATGACGAAGCTACGCCAAAACAAATAGAACTTGGTCATAAACGTATGCATGGCTCAAAATGGGTACTTTTTGAAAATAGCTCGCACACAGCTAATCTAGAAGAACCTGAAAAATATTTACAGACAGTCGAAGAATTTTTAAGCTCTAATCCCATTCATCAGAACAGCTAAAAGATTATTTGCACTAAGAGGTATTCTCTACGATGGTTACTTAGGTTTACGCAGGTTAGAGTTACACTTGGTCTGTTGTTGTATGATTAAGTTATGGAGGCTGCTAAATCTTTTGCCACTTTTTGTAAGAAAGCCATAGCTGATTATGAGGGTGGTAAGACTCCACTCATTGAAGATGTAGCTGCAAAGATTTGTAGTTATGGCTTAGATTCGGGCGTACACCCGATGCTCCACAAAGTTCATGACTTGGCATTTGATATTGACGAAGACTACCGCTCTCCAGAAGATAATGAAGCAGACTGGGATATGTTAGTTGGAACTCTTCGGGCTTACGATTCGGCTCATTGGGAGCCGACATGTTGGATACTGAGTGCAACGTATGGTAAATATTCTGGAGACAAGCTAGTACAATCTTTTAGCGTTGCCATCAATAGACAAAACGGTAAGACAACTATCGAGACAGCTCTGGAAGATCTGGAGAAAGCAATCAAATCGGTACTCCCAAAAGTGAATGAGAGACAGACAGACGAGCGGTATTTACAAAATCTCAATCTCGTCATCCCAAGTATTACAGGCACTTATAAGCTGGCCAGTGTAGAGGTTAAGGAATATTTAACAGAGCCGTACTACTCAACTGCAGCCTAATCCCAAGCTGGAAGAAGCCCTTGCATTGGCAAGAAGTTCAATGTGGGGTAGCCACTATTTGGTCTTATTTCTTCACACCAACAAATACTTCAGTGCGTTCGTTGGCTTCACCTTCCGTAGAAATATCCTTCATCACCTTTGCTGTAAATCCGGCCTTTTCAAGCAAGGTTAGCCATGTTGTTCGTGCGAAGACTCCGCATACCTGCCGATCAACAACGGTACGTAACTGACCATTTTCTTTGAGCGCGATAATGAAGTCGTAATTGAACACCGTATCGTTCGGGTCGGAATCTGAGACCCACTGGATATAACGCGCGCCACGATCTCCGGCATCGTGGCCTTCATAATCTGTCGATTCTTTGAATGTTTCTTTGATGCAATCAGGCGCGATTACCAACAAGCCGCCTGGTTTGATGTGCAGGGCAGCAGTTTCAAGAGTTGCCCGTAAATCCTCCGCTGTGAGCATGTACATAATAGCGTCGTGAATAAATACGCCATCAAACGTTTTGTTTAGCCTGAGCGAGCGCATATCGCCCACTACGTGCTCACATTCCGGATTCTGCTTTTTGCTCATTGCCAGCATCTCAGGAGATAAATCGGTTAAGGTCATCGCAAAATCTTTTTTCAGGTACCACGCAACGTTACCGCCGCCGGCTCCCAGCTCCAGTATCGATTTGGCTCCTGTCTCACTAAACAGTTTGTGGAAGAAAGCAGCCTCGTCAGCATAATCTTCGGTAGGCGAAAAAACCTGCCACCAATCGGCAAGCTCAACATATAGCTTTGGTAGTTTGGTGCTCATAATATAATTTTACCATTGGTGCTTAGTTCCGAAACGCCGATTATATCGTTATAACGCCATAAGAGTTTTGTTATACTTAAGACTAGCAATAAAGGGTAGACATGATGGCAGATAATCAGCAAAAAGATCACGAAGAGCCTCAGGACAACAACGAAGGACCAACAGCAGAAGCTATTATAGTACAGCCCGAAGAGCATGGGCAACAGAGCAAAGCCGAGGTGCACACCTTAACCACTTTGCCAAGTGGCAGCAAGCTGAAGCGGGTGTGGCAATGGCTACACACGCACAAAAAGATCAGCATTCCAGCGATTACAGTGGTAGTGCTAGCCGTTCTGGCGGCAGTTCCCTTTACCCGTTACGTACTTGCTGGCCTAGTTGTTAAGCAAGATTATGCGGTGGTAGTGCTTGATAATCAAACCAGCAGACCGGTCACCAGTGCTACGGTGTTGCTTGGTGATAAGAGTATGCAGACCGATGGTAAGGGCCGCGTTAAGCTCAACGTATCAGCAGGTGAAGCTAAGCTGGCTGTTACCAAGAAATACTACAAGACATCTGCCAGAGAAGTTATCGTACCTATCGGCAAACAGCAAGAACCACTGGAAGTAAGGCTAGAAGCCACCGGTCGGCAGGTGCCGGTAACAGTGCTGAACAGAATCAGCGGTAAGCCGGTAAGCAATGCTGTCGTGAAAGCAGTTGGTACCGAAACCAAAACCGATGAAAAGGGTGAAGCTATAGCCGTTGTGCCGGCCGAAAAGACCGAGGTCAGAGGTACAATAGAAACCGAGGACTACAATATTGCCAAAGTCACCATTAAGGTTACTGCAGATAAGATTTTGGCAAACACATTTAGCATCACGCCAAGTGGTAAACTCTATTTCTTGTCTAATGCCAGTGGTAAGCTAGATGTCATTAAGGCTAACCTTGATGGCACTGATCGTCAAACAGTACTGCCTGGTACGGGTCAGGAAGACAAGTACAATACAGTCCTCCTGGCTTCGCGTGACTGGAAATATATCGGGCTGTTCTCCAAGCGTGATGGCAGTGACAAAGCCAAGGTTCTCCTCTTAGAGACTGACACAGACAAACTGACTGTTATCGATGAGGGAGATGCTGAATTTGCACTTATCGGTTGGAGTGGAGACCGTCTTGTCTATACAGTAACACGCAATACAGTTAATACTTGGGAGCCGAAACGCCAGGCGCTAAAAAGTTATCATGCGCCTGCTAGAAAAATTGTGACCCTAGATGAGACAACGGCCGAAGGCAATGAGAATGATCATAGATATCAACTGCTCGGGGAAACATATGTACTTGATCAGGAAGTGCTTTATACAAAGAATTGGGACGTAGCGGACTATTACGGCGAATATAACTCACAGGACAAACAAATTACCTTTAATAGTGCCAAGTCTGATGGTAGCCAGAAGAAAGTAGTTAAAGAATACAACCCACCCTACCAAGGCCATAAAAGTATTGACACCAGGCCAGCGGAGTTTGGGGAAGTTTACATCCGTTATGCTACAGATGGTGGCGCGGAACACGATGAATACAAGGGCGGAAAAGTGGCCAAAGCTACGTTAACTGACGAAGAGTTCTATGACACGTATCCAACCTATGCAGTCTCACCTTCAGGAAAGAAAACGCTGTGGAGTGAATATCGTGACGGCAAAAATGTATTTTTCGTAGGTGATAATAATGGTGCGAACGGCAAACAAATCGGTGCCTCGGAAGAGTATACCGTGTACGGCTGGCACACCGATAATTATGTGCTGTTAACTAGGAAGAACAGTGAGTTGCGTATCATGTCCGCTTCAGGTTCGAACGATAATATAGAAACATCGCTGAAAGTCAGTGATTATTACAAACCAAACTATGTTGTCCGTGGCTACGGCTATGGCTACGGAGGCTAGATAGAGTCTCACAAAGTGTTCGCAAAAGTTTCGAGTTGTAAACGTAACTGTTCTTGATAAAATTAAAGTAAGTGGCAACACGTACCAGTTGACAAAACGTAAGAATTATGTATAATAATTGGTATTGTGATCACAAACAAAAACATCAAAAACAAATAACAAAGAAAGGGTAGATAATGGCTGTCAACAAAGAAAGTGGGCTTGCATTTGAGTTGGTTCCAACTAGTGACAAGCGATTCTTTTCTATAGATAAGTTACTTGGTAAAAGCTAAACACTTTTATTCCATGCTATTCTAGGCAAAAAGAGGCTCATAATCCGGGCCTCTTTTTCTGTCAATGCCAAAACAATTCCTTAATAGAGTCCTTAAGTCTAATATTTTACAGCTAGCTGTGAGTGCCCAGCCTTATAGTCGTAACAAGGAGTGAACATGAAGGTTATTTGTGACCAGAGAGGCAAGATAATTGTTAGGTTCTTGATCTGGCCAAGTATTATTATCAGCATTCTTTTGACCTTACTACTGAATCTGATATTTTAGCCTAGCCAGGGCAGACTTGACCCGCTCCCACTCAAAAGAGCAGGCATTATCGAACTGTGTAACCAGCAGGAAGCGGCGGGGTTTGTGGTACTACAGACTTTGCTGCGTCTATCGTATTGGTACCAAAGATAATGCGGTCACCTGGGGCTATATCATAGTTGAGGCCGTCTACAGTGTTGTCAGCAAAGATAGTGTTACCTGCTGCCCGGGTGTCAAGCTGTTTCCTGGTGTCATGGATGCTGTTGCGGGCTATAAGCGTATTCTTGGTATTGTCATAGAGGTAAATACCGCGTTTCCCGCCGAACAGCTGGTTGCCAGTAACATAGGTGTTATATGAACCTTGGTTGATACGTATATGACTACCCTTGGGACTATAGCTCAGATTGTTACGAACGGTATTAAAATTGGAAGCAAATACCGCGAAGTTATCTTCGTTGCCGTAGGATACGTTATTCTCAATTACATTATAGGCAGAATCCTGGTGGAGCATGTATCCATGGAGCCCGTTGGCATGTGAAGTATTATTGCGGATGATATTGTAGTTACAGCGCTTGGAGACAATAAAGCCATGCTTACCGTTGTAATCAAAGAGGTTGTTCTCAATAAGCGCGTTGTTACTATCGTCGTGCGGGTCTAATCCGTATACATCATTCTTGTAGAAGTGGTTGTTCCGCCACGTCATACCGGATGCACCAAAAGAATAGGCTCCAAAGTGATTACGGGTGAACAGGTTTTTTTCTACCCAGCCCGTGGCAATGCTAATGCCCAATTGGTCGTCAGAAATACGCCACGATACGCCGTAGACACCACCTTCTCTTTGGGGAGGATTTATTTTTGAGTCCTGCTGAATTCCCTCAAGACCGTTGCCAAGATAGCTCAGTGTACTATTGAGGACATCCATACGCCCGTTCTTCATACGGACGAAACTGCGCCCATCTTCTACGGCAAGGTCCGGTTTGTTGGTGGTAGGGTCGATAGTAGTAATCTCAACGCCATCAATGAAAGCTGTCCCCTGATCCATGCACAGGCAGGTGATATCTAACGGCGAACTTCTGAGCTCCAGTTTCTTCAAGGTAGCCGACGTAATATCTAAGCGTATATCACCATCCAGAGAAAATGCCTTATTGATGCGGTAGGTGCCCGGTTTGACTAATTCAATGGCGTTATATGGCGCCAGAAATTGGGCTAATTCAGGTATGGTAGTAACGGCAGGCTGCTTCAACCTATATTTATGCTTTATCCGCAACAAACCCTGGTCGTCAACGACTTCCGCCTGTTTGACAACGCCATTCGGTCCGGCAGAAGGCTTGAGCGGTGACTCCAGAGGCGGTACCACAATGGTCGTACCTGCTACGATTGTCCCTGGATTTAGTGCTACTAATTTCTTGGGCTCAACGCTGAAGTAGCGGGCAACATCTTCGATGGTTTGACCTTCTCTGACCTTATAATAGGCGTACTTGCGTTCATATGTTGGCTGGGCGTCAAGCATGGCTTTCTGGGCGCTTTCCCATCCTTCAGTAACCAAACGTTGGCTGCCTAAGCTTGCAAGATTGCGGGCATATAAGCCGGTTGCGATAATTGCTGTCACGCTGAAACCTATGGCAAGGGGAATGAACAATAGCACAAAGGCTGGCTTTATGTTGCGGTAGAAGTGCCGGCCGCGTTTTTGATGTCTGGTTTTTGGTGCATGCGTCTTCATAATAGTTACCTCAAGGTACCTCGATAATATACGATTTCCTGACCAGCGTTTATCTTATCCGCATCACGAATGCCATTGAGCCGCTTCAAATCTGTAACGCTCATGCCGAACCGCTCCGATAGCTCAAGCATGGTATCTCCAGGCTGGAAGACGTAGTGGCCCACGGCTTCTGGATCGACGGGAAGAGCGGGCAGCGGTGGCAGCTCCTGAGTCTTCGGTGTACTTTGGATATCTGCAATCACTTTTGCTTCGTCAACGGGTGGAGGGACGGGTATGTTGGCGCCAGCGTTTTGGCGTATGGATAACACGACTTCTGTTACGAGTATGAAGAAGATAATAATACCAACGCTCCCGCTGATAATAGGGAAGGATTTCTTGACTAAGGTCTTACGGATTTTGTGCCCTCTTGTGGCCCAACTATGCTCAACAAGCGTGGCCAGGGCATAGATCTTAACCACGGCATTCACGTAACCATACACAATATAGGCAGGAAGATATACTAGCCGGCGAGGGTGTGCCCGGAAGTAGCCAAAAAGCCTGACGAAGCGGCTTAAGAGCCACCATGCCAGAAGTATGCCAGCGAAAAGCCATTCACGGTGAATCAAGGCAATGGTAAATACCACTGGCCCAATAAGCATAAAGAAAGGCTGCACGAAGCGGTCAATCATAAAGATAGCAAGCGTCGGGTGTGACCATACCCACCCCCGCGCTACTGCGCGTAAATCGGCACGCCAGGAGTTGCGTGTCCAGCGCAAACGCTGTTTCATAAACTTTTTGATAGAACCAAGCCCGGGAGTGTATACGGTCGTACCTTTCACATAGGCGGTGTGCCACCCTTGCTCCAGAATCAGATGGGTCAGACGCTTGTCATCACCCGAAATACCACGGGTGCCCATAAAGAACTCATGGCGAAGGTCGTGCAGGTTATCATGGTCTTCGCTCAGGATTGCTTCCCGGCGGTAAAAGGCTGTACGGCCAGAAAGGGTGTTGAAGGCGTTACCGAGTCCTAACAAAAAGGGCACTTCTTCGCGGTAGCGTACCCACAATAAGAGGTCGAACATGACGTTACCAACAGTATCCGGGTTTTGAATGCGTTGGCTGACGGTAGCACCACCAATTTCCGGATGAGCGAAATAGGGCAGTGTCTTCTCAAGCACATCCTTGTCCCAGATAGTATCCGAGTCAACCAGAACAATAAGGTCGCCACTTGCTTTTTCCATGCCGTCACACAAAGCAGCACGCTTGCCAGGCTTGGGCGTGACTAGAAGCCGGCACTTTGTCTTGTACTGTTTGTTATCGACGTAATGGCGCTCAAAATTTATAATATGACGGGTGTTGGATTTATCGATGACCGCAATAATTTCGTTAACACCATTGGCAATCCAGGATTGCAGGGCTTCTTCGAAGACTACCGGGTCTTCATTATAGACGGGTGTTACCAGGCTCACGGTTGGTTTTGGTGTACCTTTGGGCCAGGGCTTTACGTTAGGACGGTAGAAAGCGGCACCAACCCGCTTGATAATCCAAAACGACCATCGCCATGCGCCGATGATGGAAAGCGGCACGTACATGAGTAAGTTTTTTGCAACTTCAGGGTCAAACACTTATCTTTTCCAGGTAATTAACACGAACTGTTTTGTTCTTGCCTAGCACTTCTTCATGCTTGAAGTTCTCAGATATAACCGAACGCAGAATTTCAAGGTTGTAGCCATGGTCATCACCCCATTGTAACAGTGCCCGCGAGTCTTTGGGTAGACACGAACCGTCAAATGGCCCGTGGTCTCTTA
Organism: Saccharimonadales bacterium (SeqCode); assembly: GCA_041743655.1. Taxonomy (GTDB): domain Bacteria; phylum Patescibacteriota; class Saccharimonadia; order Saccharimonadales; family UBA4665; genus JARIHD01. The sequence continues at coordinate 12,232 of JBGTMJ010000011.1, forward strand.
AACCGTAGAGCGGGTTCCAAATCCCTTCACAACTTTCAGCCGTTGCCCGGAAAATTGCCTCCGCATTCCATTCTTCTTGGTTAGCGATAACACGCATTTCATTAAAGAAAGCGATTTTGACGGCGTTATAAATGTTGTGAACGTATTTCTGGAATTCGGCTTCCTCTAGGCTGAGGCGTTCGATAGGTGCGTCAAATTTGCGGTAAATTCTTTCAAGAGCATCGCCTGACCTCTGGTCATATTGACCGATAAGAATGAACCAAGGACGTGCAAAGTCTGCATCGGCAGTTATTTCTCTGAGGTACTCTGGCTGCATAACGAGGCCAAAGTCCTTACCGACTTTTTTGCCAGAAAGATTCTCGATAAGTGGCAAGATAATCTTGCGTGTCGTGGTTGGTGGCACAGTGGAGCGGACCACTGCTATGTGATAGTCATTGTGATGCCTCAGGCGTGCCGCGAACTGCCCCACAGCAGTCTTTAAGTAATCTAGCTGAATCTTGCCGCCTTGAGTTG
>JBGTMJ010000012.1:0-15561 GCA_041743655.1 Saccharimonadales bacterium (SeqCode)
CCTGTCGGTTAAGCCTAAATGACCCTGGCAATATAGTAATGCGTTTGGTATTTGGGTAAAGCTAAAATCCCGACTCCACTTTTTCCTGAACAGGTAGTCTTCATCACCCTCTTTGTTTAGTATTGTTTGTGTTTCTAGGTACGTAGCGAACTCGTCCAAAGTTATGCTCCTCTGGCAACACAAATACGCCAGACGACATGCTGGCAATATGTTGAGTTATGGAGTAGGCAAAGACACACTATTTATCTTTGCCCAACCTCCGATTAGTAAGGTCGCTCAAACCTTAATACCGTATCTACAGTATACGCTAATGCTTGCAAAAAGTCAACTACAACATATTTTCATGTATAATAAAAACTATGTAAATAATGCCGATTCCTCACTGTTATCCCACTGTTATTGCCATTCAGCGATCGTAGCAACCAAGCGTAACTTAGCCACTTTCCATTAAACAGAAATGTACACGCTACGATGTACCGCCCAGCTTTATGCTTGAAGCAAGTCCCCTGCAAGGTTAAACTGCAGGGCTAGAGCTTCCAGCTTGTACATGTCTACATTACTGGCATTAACTGTTTGAAATATGCTGGCTATCTGGCACCACGCTGAAACCTATAAGAACGCTCCAACTGAGCGTTCTTTTGTTATACTGCCTTCATGTTCAAAGTAATGACACTTAATCTGTGGCGCTACCATGATTGGGATAAGCGTAGCGATAATATTGCTTCGCTTATTAATAAAGAAGCGCCGGACTGCATTGCTTTCCAGGAAGTGCTGACAAACCACGCCTTTTCAGATTTTCCATTCACGGATATTATTGCCGATAAGTGTGGCTATAAATACCGTACATTCGCTCCGACTCTCGTGAGAAACAATTCGCGCGATAAAGAGGGCAACCGAACGCAGCGTGCCTCGGAGGGACAAGCGTTCATCTCCAAGTTTCCAATAATCACATCTGAAAACTACTTCCTAAAGCAGCATCCAGCTTACCCAGAAGATGTAACAGTGCTTTTTCAGTCGGTAGAAGTCGCTGATGGATTAGTCGAATTCTGTAATGTTCATTTTGCCAATAATGACATTTCGTATAAACATTTAGATGAACTGCTGGAGCTGATTGAAAAACGAGCAACTACCCCTATCATTCTGGGAGACTTCAACATTTATAAATTAGCTGAGTACAAGAAAAAGAACCAATTTCTAAACAACTACAGTATTAGCAGCGAGATAGACGAATATGTATCTTACGAACCTGACGGTGAGCCCCTGGACTATATTGCGGTACCCTCCTCGAAATATGAAATCAAAGGTGTGGTTTGTTCCGATATCTACGTTTCAGACCATAAAGCCTTGATAGCTATAATTGCCTCCCGTTAGCTTAAATTTTATTAACAAACAGCAGTCGGCACCCTTTCTCTTTAAACTTAAGTTGATAACATGAATGGCTGTGGCACATGCAGTTAGTATCGTACGACTCCACGGTCTTATTCTTTTATCAACGAGAGTCACCAATAACAGCGCATCAATGCCTATGCTAAAATGTATCCATGGCTACTACCACAAAAACCGAATGAATTTGTCTACTATACTTCATGTGTGTTTCTTTTATGCTTCGCGCTGTGGATTTCATGGACCTGTGGCCCTCTCTGGGCGCTGCTTGTCCTAACAGCTCTCATCGGGAATATAGTCGCAATATATAAGCTTGACTCCAAGGGTCTCATCATACTTCACAAACTGAATTCAGCAGTCGTTATCCTGGGAACCGTTGTCGCAACACTCGTTGCAATCTTTTTTGCATGGTTGAGCAGCTACTCTTAACCAGCTTTTCATGCATTAGTAGTAAGCTCGGATAAACCTGGTTCCACCTACTATCCACTAGGCGCACCAATTTATTAACCTCACAAAAGTGGGGTTTTAAAATTGGTCATGAACTAAATTTTAACTCTCGACCTCTTAAAGACAAATATAGTCGAGGTTCCCCGGCCTCCAGGCCGCGGGAGTTTTGAGCCTCTTACGCTCACCAACATAAAACTAACCGTGCGGTGGTTTTATGTTGGTGAGCATTTATGGATTCTAATTCCTAGCCTCTTCAATAATTATTAATAGCCAGGAGTAATTCTTGCGCAGCCTTTTGGCTGATTATTTGTCTTCAAGTACTATAAGTTTCTAAATAGGAATATATGGATGCTAAAGATTGTGTACCGGCAAACTAAAATTTATTAATTAAACGTACAATCCTTGCAAACTATGTCGTAACGCCAAATATAACCGTCATTTATATACTCTAAGTGATCAAGTCCTTTTATTGGCATTAAACCCTGCTTGGCTAATTTATATAGCGTAGTCTCATCATCTGTATTATCCCAGGGCAGTTTGAAATGTATTCCCATTATATGAAACAACATAGAATGGTAAGAAGTGTAAGCATCATGATTGTCTGATGGGTCGAATGATGCTGAATTGATTGCAAATAATTCACCATGTTGATTAAAAGTAGGACCACCACTCATGCCACCTATTAATGCAATATCTGATTCATATGCAAATCTACCCGCCATCGGAGCATTGTCATGCATGTCATGTGCTAACCCTGTCTCAATTTGCATCTGCAAGATATGTTCACTTTTTACGCCTCCAATCGAAGTATTCCTAGTTTTCGGGAAGCCTATACTAGTTAATTTGGTCTTAGGATTTGGGGGATGTAGATTGATAGTAGTGTATGGAAACTTATCAAAATCAGGGAGTATTTTTACTTTAGTCGTATTATATATATCGCATATTAAAAAAACTGTATCCGAACCAGGTAAAAGATTCGCAGATCTGACGCTCCATATTAATGTTCCTACTTTCATTATATGCAGTAAATCGATTGAAATTTTTGTATCATTGCGGAAATAATCCTCAATGAATTCTTTACGACCTTCGTGTGTATCAATAAAATCTGTCAGCATGTGCGTAGCTGTTACGAATACGCCTGGAATAATATAAGTAGCAGAACCGATGATTCGTGCTTTCTTATCATAGCGATCAGCGATTGCTAAGCAACTCAGTTGAGCAGCACTTTTAAATGGATCCCATGTATATGGCATAAGCACATATTATTATAGAACTTATAAGATGGTTAGCTATAATAAATTTACAGTGAATAAGAGTTTCCACCAAAAGCTCCTAAATTGGATCTAAGCTTAGCTCTATGAAGCATGTGATACTACTAAAACTAATAGATAATACTCGACTCAGCACTAGTTGCTGTCGGTAACTTAATCACGTCTGAGGCTGTATTCGAAATAAGCCATTCAAAAAGTTTAAGTAGATTCTGTTCTGTTGCACCAAAGTTGTAAGAGATAAAAGTGTACCATTTTGGCGCACTTATTATAAATTTTTGTCCTACCTGTCCTGCCTGAGTGGGCTCTAGGATATAGGAGCTGCAAAAGCCGAAGGTATTTAATTTCATTTATCTGATATATAATTATCACCTAGCAAAGGATGAGATATGGATCATAAACCCTTCCCAGGCAATGAACTAATAGGGAGAACAAGTACAAACGGTCTCGTAGACACAGAAACCCTTATTGTTGGTATGCTTTCTCAGCTGGGGAAGACGGGTCAAAGGAGACTAGAAGACACAGCTTATATTCTTCAGAACATTGGCGCACCACTAGAGGGCGAGTACTACAAAATAGGTGCTCACGGCTATCCTTATTCTTTTGATTTTCGACTTAAGCTTGATGAAATGATTGACTTTGGGTATGTTGCAGAAACATGTGATGAAAAACGCAGAGAAGACGTATTTAGCCTCAACAATGAACATAAATATGTTCAGGCGACGGACATCGCTTTTCTGGATCCATATAAAGATGTCTTACAGTATGTTAACAAGCAATCTATTGAAGACCTCGACATAGTCGGAAAGATTTTCTTCCTTAAGGAACACCAGGACACCAAAGACAGCCTGGTCATGGAAAAACTAGAGATTCTACATCCTAGCGTCGAGCCGAGACTTAACGAACTACTTTTGATATACAGAGCTATTCGGAAAGGCTATCAGCCGAGAGAACAAAAGAACAAAGTGCATGCTTACTAAACAAAAACTAAGATATATTTTCTTCCGATAATTTGTTAAGTTGACCCACTAGGTGTTCGAAAGAAAGTGCATCAAGCGCACGAACGAAGACTCATCAATTCTTGACGGGTCTTTTTTGATTCTGAAGAGCTCGTTTATCCCTGTTAAATCCCAATAATTGTGTTCCTTTTCGCCGGTTACAGAAGCTATTTCTGCGTAAGTTGTTGTTTTGTCGAAAATGACACTGGTATAGTTGGCTTTTGCCACCGGATTCATTTGTCGTAGAAGTATATGCTCTGTGCGTTATTTCTTAAGGAATATCCTCGATACGTTACATCAGTACATATCATTGACATACGCGCTGCATTTGAATATAATAAATTCCATTAACTTCTGAGGTATACGATGGCACAAGGAATGGAAAAATTAGATAGTGGTAGTCATTTAAAACGGAATATTATTTTAGGCGTTGGAACTGCTGCTGTAGGCCTCTGGCTATTGACTAGTGTCGGGAAGGTCGACGCAGGGGAAGTTGGAATTGTTACGAGCGGTGGTCATATTAACCGTACTGTCGATAGCGGTTGGGTTATTAAGGCGCCGTGGCCGTTTGAAGATCTGACTAAAATGAATACGCGCGTACAGATGGTGAAGCAGGAATCAAAGGCTGCTACTAAGGATACGCAGGATGCGAATGCTACGCTCGCACTTACTTATAGAGTTGATCGTGACTCGGCGCTTTATGTTTTCAAAGAGCTTGGTCCCGATTACGAAGAAAACATTATTATCCCGGCACTCCAGGAAAGTTTTAAAGACGCGAGTGCTAAATATGATGCTACTCAGCTGATTACCGATCGCACCGCCGTTAAGAAGAGATCGCTTGACGTGATCAAGGCAAACACAGAAAAGTTCAAAATCAAAACGGTAGACCTCAATGTAACGAATTTCGCATTCAGCGACCCGTATACCAGAGCTATTGAAAACAAGCAGGTTGCCGCTCAGGAAGTGCAGACAGCGCAGTTTAAATTTGATAAAGCCAAACTGGACGCCCAGTCGCAAGAGGTGCAAAAGCAAAGCTTAAGCCCCGAGCTTTTGCAAAAAATGGCTATTGATAAATGGAAGGGCGATGTGCCCCAATACCTAGGTAGCGGGACTATTTTCAATATACCCCTTGGCACCACACCTAAATAGGCCCAGTTATTCGATATCGCGTTGGTGATGGTAGTATGGTGCCCCATCTGAGGGGGACCTGTCCACCAATCATATTGAGACCAGGCCTCTAAAAGCTCATTGTCTATCCAGCATAACCACTACGCAGCTCGACGTATAAGCCATTCTTTGTAACCGAAGCTTCTGGCAATCTCATCCAACCATCCCAAAAGGTGTTCGAAACAAAGTACGTCAAGCGCACCATAGAAAAACTTTTTGGATTTTCTATCAAACTCTTTGGCTAGTTTGTGTGCACCTTATTTATATAATTGGCTATGTGTACCTATGGCCACAAACAGTGCAGTATCTTTCTCAATCACTTTATAGTGAGCTCGCCAATCACCGCCAAAACTGATACTACGGTGACCTTTCCACTTGCCTGTCAGTTGATGATTGTATAAATCAGGGTGCTTCGACTCATTTCTAAACAGGATTATTGTCTTTTCGAAACGTTCTTTTTGTGCCTTAGGAAGTTTTACGAATTGTTTAGTAAATTGTTTATGAAAAATAGTTTTCATTATAATGAACGTAGAAAAGCCAAAGTTTCCTCATCAGTGTGCGTAGTCGTGATGTTCTTGCCCGCTGCATAGTCAGCTTCTGCTTCCTTGATAATTTTTTCAAGATAAGGCGTGGGCTCTAGACTAGTATTAAGTGTTACTTGTTGATTACGCAGCATTTGTTTGATACTGGCATTCACCAAAGAAGTTGCTGGTATACCAACTTGACCAGCAAATTCTTTAAGCTTTCGACGGGTATCTTCATCCATTCGGATGTTCATCGTAATTGTGTTATTCATGGTATCAATTGTAGTGTTTTTGTGTACTGTTTGTCAATAGCCAAACTATATAGGAACGCAGGTGTTTATTAGATTTAGACAACTTTCTGTAAATCTCTAAGAAGTAAGATTTTAGTTTCGTAGCTGATGGCGCACCAATCTTAAGCACCCTAAATAGACCTTTTTTAAGGTCTATTTTATTTTGATATAATTATCAGTATGAAAACACAGCGGACAGGGACCAGTATAGAGTCGTTTCTCAAGAGTGTGAGCGATAAAAGGCGCGAAGAAGCACTTACGCTGATAGATATGATGCATAAAATTTCTGGTGAAAAACCGTACATGTGGGGACCTAGTATTATTGGTTTTGGCTCGCAGCATTACAGGTATGAGACAGGGCGTGAGGGAGATATGCCGCGGCTCGCGTTCAGCCCACGAAAAGCTAGCATTACTGTATATTTTGAGGGGTTTGATAGATACGGCGAATTGCTAACAAAACTAGGCAAACACAAGCATAGCGTATCTTGTTTATATATCAATAAGCTTGCTGATATTAAACTCGATATATTGCGCGCAATGCTTGAGCAGTCATTTGCCCTCTCAACTAAGTCGTCTATCAAACCGACAACTGTCGACTAGTACATTGCTAGCCTATACTAAATGTGGTGAGAGGTTAAATTGTTGGACTAAGTTCTTTAGCTTGTATTCATCAATATTATTCGGATTAACTGTTTGCAATATGTCCACTATCCGGCACCATTTCTGACCAACAGATAAGACATGCTCACTTGCGTGTCTTTTATTTTTCTGAAGTCCACTTGTTCAATCCGTTAATCGGGTTAGAATCTCATATGGTTCATTGTGGGTGCTCTTGATATACTTCGTTCATGTCACACGAAGAATTTAAAGTGAACGACATGAGCGTCGTTGATCAGAAGATTAGTAGTTTTCAGGAACAAGGCGCCAGTAAAGTTCATCTGCTGCTAGACTTTGATCGAGCAATTACAACTAGCTTAGACGGTGAAGATGATTGCACTACCTGGCAAGTTTTGTACCGACACCTGCCAGAAGCAGGACAAGCAAAGTACAAAGCTTTCTACAATGCATACAGACCCTTGGAGGCTGCAGGTACAATTACTAGTGAACAAGCAAGGGCATGGCCTTCTGCCGTACTAGACCTTTTCGTAGAGTATGATGTTAACTTGACCCTGGTTGAACAAGATTTTTTTAATGTTGTCACACTGCGACCAGAGGTGAACAGGGTATTCAACTTTTGCGACGAAAATGGTATTCCTATCATTGTTCTATCCGCTGGTATCAAAAATGTCATTGACCTGCTCCTTGAAAAGTTTGGCATTAAATCAGCACTGACTATTGCCACTGAACTCTTAGTAGATAGTGAGGGCGTGATAACTGATTGGAAAAAAGATACGCTCGTTCATACTTTCAATAAACGCGAGTCAGGCCATGAAGAGCTGAGACGTTTACGCGAGCAAAGGCCATACTGTGTGCTTGTTGGCGATAGTTTGCATGACGCAGACATGGTAGATGGCGAGGATTCGGTACTGCGGATCAGAATATTTGATCCACGCTCGGATGAAAAGAAGAGCTTCCAGGAAGTGCAAGCTGAAACATTTTCTAAATTTGACATGATGAGCATGTCAAAGTCCTTCCATCCTATAACTGAACTACTCGAGAGAATGGTCAACGCCTAGAGTACTGAAATGTGTAGTTCCCTACACTTATCTTTGTTAACGAATGCTCTTGATACGGCAATTCTAGTATTTCCCTCCAACGAGCAATCTCATCTCTAATAAGGTGTAAACTTTTACCCACTTGTTGCACGAATAGAACTCAAACGTATTTCTACAGCATAGTTTTTAACATTTGAGGCCAAGTGGCCTCTTTTTGTTACAATCAGTTCAATATAACTCAACCAGATCTCTAGATTGTTACTTTAAAACACCAGGTGTATTATTAAGTTATAATGAAGAATCCAGTACCATCAAAACCATTTGTTCAATTATTAATTGCGATACTTATCCTGCAGTCAATTTTATTAGGGTGCTTGTTTGTTAAAGCCAGTTCACTAGACAATAAAATTAATCAGACAGTGGTTGATCTCAGGGAAGATGAAGCAGCGCAATCACGCATGCTATATAACGAAATTGATTATCAAAAATCATTACAGCGGCCAACACTGTTGGCCAAAGAAAACCTTTTGTTATTTCCCGAACTTAAAATTACACTTCCATATAACGATGTAACGAAAACACTTCAATATTCTGCTGAGGATCAGGCAGGTATTGTTGCCAGTATAACTTCAACCCTATTGGATGACCATAAGGAGAGACAATTAGGCTGTTCTTGGCTAGTGGGTGTTAATCTAAAAGACGGGAAACCTTTGAGCCCTTGGGATGAGGCGGCCGGTTCGGTGAAACTCTCAGACGGCCGAACTCTTTATATTGTCGCTGCCAAAGCATTTAAAGATAATGAAGGATCATCAACAGAAGAGTGCGCAACAGAGGCCTGGCGCTTCATTACTCCGAAACAAGTAGCTGACGAATTTAAAAAAGCTCAATCATACTAATATTAAAAGCTGCCCGGCTACGGTAGCAGGCGCAGCACTTATCTTAAGTGCTTTAAATTAAGCGTAGCTCCCGAAGTTCTCAGCATTTTCCTACTTGCTGCACCAATCATCCGTACTAATAATTCCGTAAGTGATGACCTTTTCTATTTAAGAAGTTTTTGCTGCATAACTTGGTAACAGTATAATGGGCTCAATATGAAGCTAGTATCGTTAAATGCATGGCAGGGAAGACTATTACGAAATATTCCAGAATTCTTTCGCAAACAGCAGGCCGATATTATCTGCTTGCAGGAGGTCTATGATGCAAAGGACGCGATACCTACACTTGAGTTTTTCCAATCGATCCTGACGATAAAGAATGCTAGCGCACTCGAACATTCATACTTCTCGGCAGTTCACAGCTATGAAGTTATGGGAGCTAAAGTTAGTTTCGGTAATTGTATATTAAGTAGATTCCCCATAACTAAGCAGTCAACAATATTCACAAGAGGTGAGTACAACATTTTTACGAATCCTTCAACATTCGTGGGCAATAATCGTAATGCGCAAATAGTTGAGATTCTTGTCAATGACAACTCTATACATGTTGTTAACCATCATGCGTATTGGGAGAAAGACCCGATGGGTTCTAGCAAGTCTCTGGAGATAATAAAAAAACTTTGTGATGCTCTAAGGCCTATCAAAGGCCCGCTGCTAATTGCAGGAGATTTTAACCTTAACTCAAACAGCAAGCCGCTTGCTTTTCTTAAGGACTCACTTCAATTACGTGACCTAACTGAAGAGTTAGGAATCAAGTCAACTCTATCCAGTCAAGTAACAACTTATGTGGCAGACTGTGACCACCTTTTCATAAATGAATACATCCAAAAAGAAACTTATACTGTAGAAGACAAATTATTATCAGACCATAAGGCTTTAACACTTAAGTTCAATGTAAAGAGTGGCTCTTAAGCCGTTTTTGTTATAATGCGGTCATGAAGCTGGGGACCCTTGATTTTAGCATCGCTATCGACAGCACAGGCCTGGTAGCAGAGACTGTCAAGAACGCGATTACAAAAGAGGGGCTGCCAGATGTTTACGTATCTGAGATCGACCCAAGCCTAGCAGATACAACGGCTTTTTGTGAACAGTATAAAATCGGCATGAATGTTTCGGCTAACTGTGTAGTGGTGGAAGCAAAAAGAGCAGACAAAGTCTGGTACGCTGCTTGCGTGATACTTGCGACTACTAAAGTGGATGTGAACGGAATAGTCCGCAGACACCTTGACGCACGCAAGATCTCGTTCGCACCTATGGACAAAGCTGTAACAATGACCGCTATGGAATATGGGGGGATTACGCCTATTGGTCTGCCAGCCCATTGGCCCATCTTAGTTGATAGCGCAGTAGTTGGCACGGCAAAAGTCATTATTGGGAGCGGTCTCCGAAAATCAAAGCTGTTAGTGCCAGGCCGACTTCTTGCAACGCTCCCAAATGCGGTAGCTATGGATATTACGAAAACGAACTAAGTGAGCATCTTCAGTAAGGGCAAAAGTTATTGATTACCTTACTGCACTGGCGCATTGCGCAACTATAGCCAAAGTAGTCTTGCAAGATAACATCTATTGCAAAGGTGTTGGAGTAAACGAACGATTTAGCTTATAATGACGGTGTTGCAACTGATTTGGCGCCGTGGCGGAGTGGTTACGCAGAGGTCTGCAAAACCTTGTACACCGGTTCGAATCCGGTCGGTGCCTCCATAAAAGGGCGAGTGGCGGAATTGGTATACGCGGTGGACTTAAAATCCGCTGGTCTTAAAGCCTTGAGGGTTCGAGTCCCTCCTCGCCCACCATATTAATAAACCAACATTTAAGCCGGTTTATTAATATGGCTCCCTAATGAGTCGAGCTGAATCTCAATTAAGCAGTTTTCGAAGTAGCCCACTCTCCTATATTTTCAAGTATGTTCTGATCTGGGCTTGTAGCAACTACTAATGGTTTAGTGTCTGTAACATCTCTGTGTAATCTCCTTAGAGCGTCTAAAGAAATGGTATCTGCAAAATCCTTAGCTTCCTCCAAATTGATCTCTTCTCTTTTTGCATTTGCAAGTAGGTTGCGTACATAAGTAGCAACTCCTGCAGGGCTATCCTCCTTAGTAATATCAGCCTGACGAAGACAATCTCTACGTATTATCTCCACTATATCTGTGGGCAAGTCTTTCTCTATGACATCCTTCAACATAGCATCCAGGGTTTCGATGCTGTCTGCTCCTTCGACAGAAGTAGAGAACGTCAGGCGTGACCAGTTTCTGTTAGCACCAAAGCTAAGATCTGTTAAACGGTGTACTCCCGCTTGGGCTACATAGCAAAGAGCCAGCTCTCTCCTAAGACGACGCTGTATCAATACAGAAAGTACCGTACCAATAAAGTTGTAGCTTAGCTGCTCATAGACACTATTAGTTTCCGGTATACCATAGCTAATGCCTACGGAAGTTTGTGCACTAAGGGGTAAGTCAATTTTTTGCAGCGACGCAGTAAGGTTGCCCGGATTAAAATCTGGTAGATCAATTGGGGTAGGCTCGTCTGCGCTCTTTTGTGGCACAAGATTAAGAAGGGAGTTTATATACTCTCGTTGTCGCTCGACTGGTTCACCAGAACAAATCACCAAGACAGCATTATTAAGTCGATAGTTTCTTGCATAAAAGGCAGTCAAATTCTCGTGAGTCAGCTTCTTTACGTCTTCTACTGTGCCACCATCGGCCTAGCATACCGTACACCCCCCAGGGTGCGTGCGTGCTCAATATTAGCCAGATAATATGGGCTTGAAGCATACTCAAGCAGTTCATTTACAATAGGTTTCCGTTCTTTCTCCAGCGCTTCTGGTGTTAAAGTAGGAAACAGAGCAGCTTGGGTTATAAAGTATCCTGCCGATTCAAGATCATACCCATTAACTACATACTTAATGTCAGTTTGGTTCGTAAAGACGTTTGCACTAACCAATTTTTCCTCAAGATAACGATCAACTTCTTGCCATGTAGGCAGATCCTCTGTACCCTGAAAAGTAATATGTTCTAAAAAATGCGCTGCTCCGGCTGTCTCTTGTGCTTCGTGTAGCGATCCGGAATTTATAGTTAATCGAGCAGACGTGGTACGAAAGTGAGGCATGGTAATAAAGGCGGCTCTCAGGCCACTGCTTAATTGCTCCACTTGGATATGTTCACCCGACATCGACATAAACGATAACATTTAAGGGTTGATTAATCAAATATCCTCATGGGGCTTGAACCTCAAAAAGAGGAGTCCCTTCTCGCTATACCGTATAATACGGGCCTGTTCGCTACGTCCTTTATTTGATACACGCTGACACTAGCAAAGTATGAGATGTATATGCGCGGGTGTTGTAATTTGACAGACTCTAACACTTGCTATGTATAATCAAACGAATGATAAAACTACTCACGCTCAATTTGTGGGGTGGACAGGCGTTTGATCCCCTGATGAGCTTTGTACAAGAGCAGGCCGGTACTGTTGATGTTTTTTGTTTCCAGGAAATGTTTGACACGCCGACCACTCGCATAACGGCTACCAATGAAGTTACGCAAGCGGACGGAGTGCGGGTTAACCTGCTTAGTGAGATTAAGCGCCGACTACCGCGGTACGATGCATATTATGCGCCACAGCAGGCGGGCTATATTTTTCGCCGGGCGGCTGGCTTCAGCGTCACTTCGGGTACAGCGTTTTTTGTTAAGAAATCGCTGACCGTAGAGAAGTATCCGGGCCCGGATAGCGCATTGCAGGCACTTGTCGATAGTCAGCCACTACCGGACGGTACTCTAAAGCAACCAGCAAATTTGCAGATTGTACAATGCCATGCCGAAACGACGCCTTTCACGATCTTTAATCTGCACGGTTTAATCTGGCCGGCCATCGCTAAGAGCGACACCAAAGAGCGTCTTGAGCAAGCAAAGATAGTGCGTACGCAGATGAAACGCTGCAACGGCAAGAGAATCTTATGCGGAGATTTTAACCTGAATCCTGATACCGACAGTTTTAAGATTATGAGTGCGGGGTTGCGTGATTTGGTAAAAGAGTATGGAATCACTTTCACCCGATCATCATTTTTTAACCCCGAATGGTCGCAATTTGCAGATTATGTGTTGGTATCGAAAGAAGTCGAGGTGGTTAACTTTGGCGTCCTAAAACCATACCCAGAGATTTCCGATCACCTGCCGCTTCTATTAGAATGTAGGTAGGATAATCCCACATTCTAATCTGTTTAGATTCACCAAGGCAAACTGGGGTATGCCTATACATCCCTCATCACTGCGTATGTTACAATCCAATCATACTGTAGCAGACAATATTGTTCTAGAGTGCTATACTTACATCCAATGAGTTACATGGTGTCAACGGTAACAGTACGTATGATGCCCTTCTAGGGGCTATTTTCTTTGATTTTTTGGCAATTTGTAAATAACTTCTCTAAGCAGGTACACTACTAATATGAACTATTTTGTGACGACTTCTATTCCCTATGTTAATGGCGAGCCACACGTTGGGCACGCACTTGAATTCGTTATGGCCGATGTACTGGCCCGTGCTGCTCGGCAGCAGAACAAGCCGACAATCTTCTCAATCGGTACTGATGAGCACGGTGGCAAAATTGCCCAGAAAGCTGAAAGCCTCAACCTGACACCCAGACAATTAGTTGACCAAATGAGCCAGGAGTTCCGTGATTTGGCGACGATTCTGCATATCAGCAACGACCGGTTTATACGCACCACGGATAAGGGACACGAACAGCGCGCTCAGCTTATATGGAAAGCACTGGAGAAGGATATATATAAGGGCAAGTATATTGGCTGGTACGATGTTAAAGAAGAGACTTTCGTGCCTGAAGCCCAGGCCGATCCGGAGCGTATGAAACCAGACCATCCGCAGGCCTATCAAAAGCTGGAGGAGGTGAATTACTTCTTCCGCCTGAGCAAATATTCAGAGCAAATCCGCAAAGTTATTGAATCTGGCGAGTTTCAGATTGTGCCAGACGTTCGCCGCAATGAAATCCTGGCGGTATTGCGCGAAGGTCTGGAAGACATCAGTGTCTCCCGTCCGAAGGATAAACTGGAGTGGGGCATTCCTGTGCCAGGTGATAAGAATCAGGTCATGTATGTATGGTTTGAAGCACTCATGAACTATATCACTGTACTTGGCTACCCTGAACACCAAGACTTCAAGAACTACTGGCCTGCAAATACCCAAGTGATTGGCAAGGACATTATCCGGTTCCATGCTGCAATATGGCCGGCGATGCTTTTGAGCCTTGGAGTCGTGCTGCCGCAACAACTTTACGTACATGGTCACATTACGCTTGACGGCAAGAAGATGAGCAAAAGCGAAGGTAATGTTGTTGCCCCAAATGAGATTGTAAGCAAATATGGTGTAGACGCATTCAGGTACTATTTCTTACGGCATATACCCAGCTATAACGATGGTGACTTTAGCTGGGAGGCGTTTGAAGCTTCCTATAATAATGAACTGGCGAACGAATTAGGTAATGCAGTCCAACGTACGACAGCTATGATTAGCCAGTATCAGAACGGCATTATCGGTGACATTCCTCCTGCGCAACATGATAACGCTGCCGTAGCTGAGGCTATTGAACAGTGCCGTTTTGACCGAGCCTTGGACCATGTATGGGATCAAGTACGGGGGCTGAACCAGTATATTGACGAAGAAAAGCCGTGGGCAATTGCCAAGGCCGGCGATGCCGACCATTTGCGTGAAGTGCTTGCCTATCAGGCCAGTTGCTTATTGGAAATTGCTGATTTACTACTACCGTTTCTACCTGATACAGCCAATAAGATCAATGCCGTATTCGCTGAAGGTATCGTGCGGCCAATTGAAGGTACTCTTTTCCCCAAAACAGAACAAGCGAAGTAGGTGGTGGTCTATGGAGTTCGTAGATACCCACTGTCATATACACGAGGCATTCACGGCAGCCGCTCTCAGCACTGAAACAAGCGCCCGTTATGAAAAGGCTGGTTCGCCGTCGCCGGACGATATGATTGCTGCAGCTACTAGTGAAGGCGTGACCCGCATGATCTGTGTTGGCACAACACTTGAGGACAGTGAACTGGCTGTCAGCTTTGCCACGGAGCGGGAACATGTTTGGGCTAGTATTGGCTTGCACCCCCATGAGGCCAAAAGTTACACAGGCAACCAGAAAGCATTGCAACGGTTCGCCGCTTTGGCTAAAAAGCCCAAAGTAGTTGCGATTGGCGAATGCGGTTTTGATTATTACTACAATCATTCGCTGCAAGCTGACCAAGAAGCAGTACTACGTTTCCAAATTGAGCTTGCGCTGCGGCATAAGCTCCCTATGATTTTTCATATTCGTGAAGCATTTGATGATTTTTGGCGGGTCTTCGATGACTATCAGGGTATTCGTGGGGTGGTACATAGCTTCAGCTCGGTCACACAAGACCTGGAGCAAATTCTGGACCGTGGGTTGTACGTAGGCTTAAACGGTATTACGACCTTCACCAAAATTGATGACCAAGTTAAAGCTGCTCAAGCAGTGCCGCTGGCAAAACTGGTCTTGGAAACAGATGCGCCTTTCTTGACTCCAGCCCCATATCGTGGTACAATCTGTGAGCCTAAACATGTACGTGTAACAGCGGAGTTTTTAGCCAGTATACGCGGGGAGTCTGTTGAGGGAATAGCAGCCCGAACTACTGAGAATGCCCAAAGTATTTTTAGATTAAGATGAAATCATGTTGCAATCCATTGAAAACAAGAACGACATATCCAACACCGTGCAGACACGCCGTATGCAGGTCTTATCCCGTGCTGTCCAGATTCTGGAACACCGCCTCTTAGAGTGCGATATTATCAGCAATGGGGAGGTCAGTAATGCCGCGTCCCAAACCGAGCAAGTTGATCGAGCTGTAGTTCCA
>JBGTMJ010000013.1:0-27919 GCA_041743655.1 Saccharimonadales bacterium (SeqCode)
AGTGTGGCTAGAATAGTACAGGAGCGTTATATATTACCGGTGTTTTTCTGAAACATCGTTTGGTAGTTTGATTAATACCAGGTTGTTATACTACGGGGCGCACCTGATCCCGGAGCGCTTTGGTTTCAGGCTTGGTACTACGTCGTAGCTTCTTAAGACCTTGAACTCCTAGCTGACGAATGCGCTCTCCGCTGACTCCGAACATTTTTCTCACCTCTTCAAGTGTGCGACAGATGTTTCCTTGGTTCAGACCAAACCGTTCCTCTAAAACTTTTCGCTCGCGCTCTGGGAGGGTATGTAAGGCAGCGTCAACTTGCTCTTTCAAGAGCTCCCTATCATACGCATCTTCCAGAGATAATGCCCGTTCGTCGGGAATCATAGCGCTAAGCGGGCTGTCATCATCAATAGGCGGATCAAAATTGACAAAGCTACGCTGCATAAGTTCGAGAAGGAATGCGGCTGTTTGAGGCTTGAGCCCCGAAGCAGCAGCAAGTTCTTCCAGGTCCGGCTGGCGGCTAAACTCTTGCATAAAACGTCCCTGCGCGCGCAAAAGACTTCTAATTGCGGGGAGAGTGCGCGCCGGAGTACGAATAACACCTTTGTGCTCAGCAAAAGCCCGACCTGCACGTTGGCGAATCCACCATGTAGCATAAGTAGAAAACTTGATCGGCTCACCTTTATCGTTGACCATATAGGGATTGAACTTCTCTACAGCACGTATGAGACCCACATTTCCTTCTTGAATAAGGTCCTGCCAAGCTGTCCCTTGACTTCTGTAGAGCTTCAGAGTACTGATCACCAGACGCGTGTTTGCCCTTATTAGGGTGTTCTTTGCGTCCACGTCACCACTATAAGCTGCACAAGCGATCTGATGTTCTTTTTCGGGGGTCAGTAGCTCATTACGGCTACGAATCTCCCGCACATAAAGGGCGAAGGCGTCTTTAACAAAAGCCCGGTTGCCAACTGCAATCATATCAACACATTCTCGCTCGCGTTCAGTTCTGGGAACAGTATGTGTGGTGCGTAACAGTGATAAATTCGCAAGAGCAGGCACATACTCCTGGCCCCTGCTACCCTGCAATAGCAAAGGTAGCTGCTCACTGGAATAATCTTGTAGCATTAGTATCGTTCTCTTATCTGATATTTCTATATTGCGAGCATCGTTTAAGAACAACACCCACGTGCCAAAAGCTGTGTGTTCATCACTTTAACACACTCTTGGTGACATAACAATAATATAGCATGGGTTATGCGTTAACACTTCTGGAGCCCAGTATTTTAGGCTTCTTCGATGACGTAGGTAGGGAGGTCTTTGGCAAGAGTACCGTGAGCGGCATCTACAAAATCTTCGAGGGCAATGTGGGCAATACGATAATCTTTGTCGTCACCACGGCCAAACAGGCGGGCAACGCGTTCGATACGGTTGTCGTTGACGCCAAATACTTCACGGCCATCGGTGAGCTTGGCAAGCTTGCACTCGTTAATACCATGACCAGGTATGCGCAGACGGATAATCTGCTCCTCAACGTGGCCGTGAATGCCACGGTTATCATCCCGGAGTTCAGCGATACCGTGTTTGCCACCCCACGCTTCGACAGCGTCTATGAAAGTCTGGGCAGTTAAGCCTTCGTATGCACCGTTCTCTAAGCGCTGTTTGGTAGCTTTCAAAATGAGATCGTGTAACTCTGGAGTATAAATACCGCCTGGCAGTAAAGCTTGCAGGCGGGCGACATAGGCTGGGTTAGCAGTAAAGCGGATGACGTTCCCGACAATCATCTTAAAATGAGTAGCCGCTCCGCAACTGATATGTGAACTAGGGATAAGGCCGTTAGCCTGCAAAAACATGGCGACGTCCTTAACACGGCTGGCAACAGGCGCTTCCGGGTCTTTGTAGAAACTGGCGCCTAATGTCTCTGCAACGTAAAAGGCGCTGACGATGTCAGCACCTACCATTTGTTCGCGCACCGGAATAATCATTTCGCCATCGAGCAAGCGTACCGGCATGCGGCCATCGGTACAGGCAGAGTAGGCGAGCTCTTGCTTAGTGACCGGCTCGATACTCTCCATAGCGGCCGTCAGCAATGCCCTTTGGTCGTCCTGGTCTATAAAAGAAGACTGAGGCCGGATATCTCCTTGGCCCCAGTCTAAGTCGTCACTAATGTGGTGTGCCACAAACTTACCGACGCGGAGTTCGTCGACAATAGAAATAATACCGTGATCGGTTGCAGTAGCCATACGTTTTAAGAATTAGCCTTATTTTTCATTTTAAACTAAAAAGACAAGGGGAGCACTTCGCTATTTGTCCTTTACATTATATCCCCTTATGTCTAGCCTTGTAAATACCCTGTCCGTATAAAGCTTAGCGCACCGGAATGGTGTACGTACCAAATTCCTGGTCGGTTACCCATATTAGCTTTCTACCCGGATCAAAAACGCCGGTATGGCTGGAGCCCAGGTGAGAAGACCCCCTCTCAGCCATCTGCTGGAATGGGGTATGAGCCGTATCAATACTTGCAAATGCACCGCTACTGTTTAAGCTCCCGACAATAAACTTTCCATCAGTGGCACGGAGATCTTTGGTTTTTGAACTGAGAATATACGCTGCCGTATCAGAAACCGGTGTAACGAAGTGAGGAAGATAGACCTGTTTGGCACCCGATGGCTTACCTTGCTTGTCATATGCCGTAATACTAACGTCAGCATCAGCGCCGTTCTGGATGCCAAGCCACGCCAGTGAAGGCGTGCCAGCTTTAAGGGAGACATTTTTACTAATGGTAGTTACTTCTCGAACAGACTGCTTTGCAGACTCAACATAATAAAGAGTATAAGAATTGTCGGTATCTTCTGAAGGTAGCAATAGCCATAGGTCACCATTAACAAGGGCGTAGGGGTCGCCAGCGTGCACTGACAAGTCGGCACTCAAGGTGGGGCCAATTTGCGCAATTGCATTGGTTGACGTATCGAGTTGCAGTATAGCACTCCGGCTCAACCAGGTGATTTTATCTTTACCGCAACTGAATGATGGAGTTGCTACGTCATTTTTCAAGTCAACAGGCTCACCGACGACTTTATTATCAGTTACCTTATATACTGCCGTACTGAACCAATAACCCAGCGGGCCTCCTTCACCGTCCCCGGTGTCCTCCTCTCCAACAAAAATATAGCTGAGTGTACGCTTACCGTCGTCACCACACAGGATAGGTCGTACAACTGAGCCATAGCTCAGAGAGGGAACATCGATCTGCTGTGCATTCTGAACATCCGCACCTTTTGCAACGTACACGCTCTCATCCTGGTTCATCTTAAAACCTCCGGCTTTTTTGGGAGCAACAAATATGACATTACCCTGGCTATCAATAGTTTGAACATCTACATATGGATAAAGCTTTGTAGCGGCAGCGATCTTATTCACTAACGTATCCTGCTGCATAGCTTGTTGCGTAGCGTTGTCGTCGGGTATTTCACCCATATCCTTAAGGACTATTGTCGTTCCATTATACGTGAGCTCATACAGACTAGCCTTACTGTCAGTACACGGACGTGAAGCAACCGTTGCGCCAGCTTTAGGAGAATTCCAATACATGTGGAACTCCGGCCTCAGTTTGTCATTATTAAAGGATGTGAGCGGTTGCCACGCGCCGTTCTTATCAAGTAGGAAAGCACTTGTAGCTGTGACTTTGCCTGCATCCTCGCACTCGATATAGCCCTTTGTTTGCCCTATAGCAAATATTTCGTCGTTCAGTCGAAACGTGCTGGTCGTTAGTTCATTAACACTTGGGCTTTGCTTGTTCCATTTACCGGTCTGCCTATTGAATATCCAGACTGGTTCGCCCTCACTAAAACTCTCAATCACGATAAAATCTTTGTTGGCAATCAGCGTATTTGCACGATTGGGCCCGCCCGACATAGCTTCCCACTTATTATTTGATTCGTTCAGTTGATAAAAATTTTCAAAAGTACTATAAAAAAGCTTCTTGCCCTCCTGGTCATACAGAAGGTTGCCGTTTGAGACTTTCTGCTCATTGATGGACATCTTTTCAAAACCCGAACCATCTTTTTTAAAGACTGCCACGCCACTGTCAGAGGCAAGCCACAACCGTTTATTATGCACCACAAGGTTATTGAGAGAGCCGTATGGCACGCCTTCTCTATGTGTAAAGAACCGCGTTTTATCCTGATCATGTATGCGCACCACGCCACCATCAATGACATACCAACCTGCGTTTTCAAATTGGACAGGCTCCCTCACACTTGTAAAACGTGGTGACAAAAATACGTCTTTGTATGCCGCGGTAGTATCACCTTGTTTGCGACTGGTATGCAGCACGCCGTCCTTGACAACAAAGAACCAGCCAGCTCCAGCTATACCGCCTACCAATAATATGGCTACCAGAAGCATAACAAGTTTTTTCTTGTTTTGTTCTGGTTGAGGCAGGGGGAACACTTGTACTGGCAAGCCTTCGGTTTCTTGGAGTTGAGTAAGAACGTCCGTTTTAGCCTGCTGAGGGTCGGAGTTGTCTGGAGCGCCACTGTCTGGATTGATCTGTTCCATTTTTTATATCCAGGCTCCATTATTACCAACAGATGATTGCAAGTCAAATTGTTTAAGGTTAAACTGCGTTACCTGGTTCAAATGACAAACCTCGGCGCAACTATGTTCGGCCATATTGTGTTATTGCGTGAGAAATCACACAGCAAATGCTGATTATGGCGTGATAAAGTAGTATTATGAGCACAAAGCCTACCAATTTGCCTGACCCTACGACCGAAGCGGTTGCTTTGTGGCTGAAGCAGCTTGACCGTGAGTTGTTGCACGATGCCGGCTGGCTGCACGTTAACCGCGAGCTGCACGGTATTGCCAAGGCTGCCCGGCCCTTTATTCACAAGGAATACTCGACAGAAGAACAGGAAGCCGTCTTTGACGGCATGACCCTGGCACTCCTGACGATGCTGCGTTTTCACGATATTGAACGATTGGCTGAACTCTTCAAAGACCTGCCGGCAACTACGGAAACGTCCGAACTACAAGGCAGCCCAACCATAGAAGCAACAAACGCCCCGGAATAAAATCCAAGGCGTTTGTAGATAGTTATTCAAACAATTTTACGTATATAATGCCTGATGAGCATCTTTGCTTATAGGTGCATGCGCTTTGATAACATCATCGATATCGGTAGCATTACTCCTCTGGATGTAGTCTGCCAGATCTCCATAATAGTCATCAGAGTCTATGTTACGACTATTAAATTCTTCTTTCCTCTCAGCAATGAGCTCACGGTCTTCAAGGGTCAGCTTTTCTTCAAACGTTTTACCTGCACCAAATACCTGGGGTCTTCCGGTAGGAGTATCGCGGTTGCCCTGTAAGACCATACGTATAGTATGCATAATAACTGCTTCGCGACATAGCTCAGGGTGTTCATCTTTCACATGTTGCAGTGCTTCTTTAGCTTCATCTGGTAAAGGGGCAACATAGAGTTTGTAGTTTAGGCTTGCTTCACCTTCTACAAGGCTCCTTATATGTAGCCTTAGATTATTCGTTTCTCGAGTAGTTTTAAACTTTTCGTCTTGTTTCTGCTCCCATGTATTTGCCACTGGCACAGTTCTAGTAGCAGGAGAGTGTTCACTTCCCAAGGGATAAGTGTTCATATTCATATAATATCACCTTTACATAGAATGTCAATGGCATTCATGTAAGAATTCTTACTGCGTAGTACTTAACATACTATCTTTATGCTACACAATTATGTATAACGATGTCAAGCAGCCCGGAATTACCGGACTGCTTTTTACTGATTACATATGGCATCGAGCTTAATTGTTGCGGCGTTGGTGGCGATGGCGGATACGGGCAACTCCCAGACGGACGGCGTGGCGGTCAACCAGTGATTGGGCTTTGTCGAGTTCTACCTGGTCTTTGGCATTTTTGAGGAGCGCCAGGGCAGCTTGGTGAGCCTTTTCGGCCTCGGCTTCGTTGATATCTTCGCCAGGAGTGGCTTCATCCACGAGCACCCGTGCACCTTCGGGGGTAACTTCGAGTACGCCACCATACGTAGCATAGTGTTCCAGTTTGTGATCCTGGTCACCCTTATCACGGCGGATTGTAATAATGCCAGGCACAACTACAGCTAATAAGGGCTCGTGGTGGGGTAGTAATGTGATTTGGCCAGCGGCAGTTGGCAGAATGACCGAATATGCGTCAGCGCTGAATTTTACGCCGTCCAGTGATACGAGTTCAAACTTCATTGCAGTTACTTGACCTCGCTTATAGAGCCCTTCATGTAGAAGGCACTTTCCGGCTTGTCATCGTGCTTGCCGTCCAGTATTTCACGGAAACTCTTAACCGTATCGCTAATACTGACGTACTGGCCTTTGTTGCCGGTGAACTTTTCGGCTACAAAGAATGGCTGGCTTAGGAAGCGTTGGATGCGGCGGGCGCGGGCAACGGTCTGCTTGTCTTCGTCAGACAACTCTTCCATACCCAGGATGGCGATAATATCCTGCAAGTCCTTATAACGCTGCAAGATGCGCTGAACTTCGCGGGCAACCTGGTAGTGTTCTTCGCCTACAATCTCTGGGTCCAGAACAGTCGAGTTAGAGTCAAGCGGGTCAACAGCCGGATAAATACCGATGTCAGTCAAATCGCGGTTAAGCACAATGGTTGAGTCAAGATGGGCAAATGTAGCAGCCGGGGCAGGGTCGGTAAGGTCGTCGGCTGGCACATACACAGCCTGGACGGAGGTAATAGAACCGTCTTTGGTCGAAGTAATGCGTTCCTGCAAGCTACCCATTTCCTGCTGCAAGTTTGGTTGATAGCCTACGGCTGAAGGCAAGCGGCCAAGCAAAGCTGACACTTCGCTACCGGCCTGGGTAAAGCGAAAGATGTTGTCGATAAACAACAACACGTCTTTGCCTTGGTCACGGAAAGATTCAGCCATAGTGAGTCCGGTCAAGCCCACGCGCAAGCGGGCTCCAGGTGGCTCATTCATCTGACCAAACACCAGGGCAGTCTTGTCAAGTACCCCGGCAGTTTTCATTTCCTCGTAGAGGTCGTTACCTTCGCGGGTACGCTCACCAACGCCTGCAAATACTGAGTTGCCACCATGGAATTTAGCAATGTTGTTGATAAACTCCTGAATAAGCACGGTTTTGCCCACACCGGCACCACCGAACAAACCAACCTTACCACCCTTAACGATGGGGGCGATAAGGTCGATTACTTTAATACCGGTTTCCAGGATTTCTACAGAACCAGCTTGCTCCTCAAGTTTCGGGGGATGGCGGTGAATAGGAGCTTTTTTGTTGAATGTACCACCCTTTTTGTCAATAGGTTCACCAATCACGTTAAACATGCGGCCAACGGTTTCATCACCGACTGGCACACTAATTGGCGCGCCGGTGTCTTCGATTTCGGCACCACGTTTCAGGCCATCGGTAGTAGCAAGCGCAATAGTGCGTACAACGCTTTCGCTTAAGTGTTGGGCCACCTCCAGAAACAGCAGTGAACCGTTAAGCTCAATCTTTAGAGCACTGTTAATTGGTGGCAGGTTATCCTCTTTAAATTCGACGTCAACCACCACACCGACAACTTGCACCACATGGCCAAGGCCGGTCTTTGTTGATTCTTTCGTTGCTGTTGCCATTTATTGTATCTCCGCTTGATTCATATTATCATTTACTTATTATTTCATTGCCTCTGAACCGCCGGTAATTTCGGCCAGTTCCTGAGTAATGGCCGCCTGTCGGGCATTGTTATATTCAAGGGTCAAGTCATCGATTATATCACTAGCGTTATCGGTCGCGTTCTTCATGGCCAGCATGCGCATGGAATGCTCGCTGGCTGCCGCTTCTAATAATGCCTGGTAAATCTGTGCGTCCAGCAAACGGATAGTCACGGACCGCAGCAATACCTCGGCCGAGGGTTCAATAGTAGCGCTAACAGTCTCCTGTGAAGCCTTAGCTTCGTCGTCTTCATCCATGCCAGCAGGCAGCAGGCGGCGTACCTGGACATTCTGGGTAACGGTTGAGATGAACTTGGTATTAATGACATCAACCGCATCGACAAGCTCACTGGCAAATGACTGCACAACGGTGTTAAGAATTGGCCGCAAGGCATTGGCGTCCGGGCTGTCAGGCAATCCCTGGTACACAGCCCGTATTTCAAGGCCTTGAATACGACTTGCTGCATGGGCGGCTTGTTTGCCGATGCACACTACCGACGTATTGATACCCTTTTCACGATCACTTTTAAGCTCAGTAATCATGCGACGTACAATGTTGGCGTTATAGGAACCGGCTAAACCCCGGTCACTTGTTATCACCACCAGTAGGCGGTGCTTGACCGGTCGCTCCGTAAACAAGTGGAACTCGCTCTCATCGCCGGTGTTATTACGCACACTGGCGAGAATTGCCCGGGCCAGCTCGGCGTATGCCCTCGGTCCGGCAACCGCGTCCTGTGCCCGTCGCAACTTGCTGGCAGCTACCAGTTGCATGGCTTTGGTAATCTGCTTGGTATTTTTGACCGAGCCAATACGCCGCTTAATCTGTTGCCGTGAAGCCATGGTCGGCTTATGCCTCAGCCTTTGCGGCTTTTTGGGTTACGCTGGCGAAAGATTTGGCTACTTTGTGGGCAGCTTCCAAGATAGTCTTTTGAACAGCCTCGGTTGGCTTATCGCCTTGGTTCAAGATGTCCATAACTTTGCGGTGCTGGTCGTTCAGCAAGTGCAATAAGTCAGCTTGGGCAAGTTTGATCTTATCAGTTGGTACTTCGTCGAAAGCCCCCTCGCTGGCTGCCATAATACTGGCAGTCTGCTCAGCAATACTTAAGGGGTGGTACTGTTTTTGCTTGAGCAGTTCAGTCAGGCGCTGGCCGCGCTCAATACGCTGTTTAGTATCAGCATCAAGGTCACTGGAAAACTGTGCAAACGAAGCAAGCTCGCGGAACTGGGCAAGGGATAATTTAAGACCAGCTGATACGCTCTTAATGGCCTTGGTTTGGGCAGCGCCACCAACGCGCGAGACAGACAAACCTACCGAAATAGCCGGACGGATACCCTGGTAGAACAAGTTGGTATCCAGGAATATCTGGCCATCGGTAATGGAGATAACGTTGGTCGGGATGTAAGCCGAGATATCACCAGCCTGCGTTTCGATAATAGGCAGTGCCGTGAGTGAACCGCCACCTAAGTCGTCGTTAAGTTTGGCAGCGCGTTCCAGCAAACGGGAGTGCAAATAGAACACATCGCCTGGATAAGCTTCACGTCCCGGTGGACGGCGGAGCAGCAAGCTCATCTGACGGTAAGCAACGGCATGTTTGGTAAGGTCATCATAAATAATGAGTGCGTGCTTACCATTATCGCGGAAGTATTCGCCCATAGCGCTAGCGGCGTACGGAGCAAGATAGAGCAATGGCGCCGGATCGGCAGGACCAGTGGCTACAATAATAGTCTGGTCCATAACGCCTTCACGCTTTAAACGCTCAACAAGTGCAGAGATTTTGGAAAGCTTCTGGCCGATAGCGACGTACACATTAATAACACCAGTCTTTTGCTTAGCCTGGTTGATCATGGTATCTATGGCAATGGCGGTCTTACCAGTCTGACGGTCACCGATAATAAGCTCACGCTGGCCACGCCCAATGGGAGTCATAGTGTCAATGGCCACCAAGCCGGTCATAAGAGGTTCATACACACTCTTGCGGTCCATCACGCCTGGAGCTTTACGCTCAAGCAGTCCGCGTTCCTTGGTTTTTACCGGACCTTTGCCATCCAGCGGGTTACCGAGCGGGTCAACCACGCGGCCAACAAGTTCCGGGCCTACAGGCACTTTGATTACTTCACCAGTCAGGCTGACGCGGGCACCAGCGGCCACCTCGGCATCGTCGCCCAGGATAACCGCGCCTATTTCGTCTTCAAGAAGGTTAAGGGCAAAAGCGGTGACCTTATTACCATCTACCGTTTCAATTTCGATTACTTCGTTATAGCCAGCACTGCGCAGGCCATATATCCAGGCCACACCGTCACCGACGCGGGTAACGACGCCGGCTTCTTCGAGACCCTTGGTAACGCGAAGCGCCTGGATCGCGTCATGGAGTTCGGCTGATAATTCTTGGACTTTTAACTCACTCATATTCTTATTGTCTCACTCTCCTTGGCGTTAGCGGAAATTATTTGATGGTTGCCAGTTGTTTAAGTTTGGTTCGGACACTGATGTCAAGCTGTGCATCCGGGGTACGGACGATAAGGCCGCCGAGCAAGCTTGGGTCTATTCGCTCGGTCATAGCAACCTCACGGGCATTGGTAGCGTCTTTCAGCATGCGCTTCAGCTCTGTACGGACTGCATCGTTCAGCGGGCGGGCGCTTGTAACATCAGCAATTAATTCGCCCTTTTGCACATACAGTTCGCGGGCAATATCGTTCACTACCAGGTCAACTTCGTCAGCGCGGCCGGATTCTATCAGGTATGCGGCCAGCGCTTTGACCCAATGTTGACGCTCAGCAGGGTCAGTAAGTAGTTTGGTGGCTACTGTTTTTGCTATAACCCGCCGCGAAACTTTGCTTTTCACGCTTGCTCCCGGTCAATTGCGTCTTTAATCAGCTTAGCGTCTTTTTTGTCGTCGAGTCTTTCGTCCACGATATGTTCGGTAGCGGTTGCCACCAGTTTAACCGCATATCCCTTCAGCGACTCACGGGCCTTACGGATATCATTGTCGAGCTGCGCGCGGGCATCGGCCACAATACGCTCAGCACGCACCTTGGCTTTTTGTTCGGCTTCGGTAACGTTGGCAGCTGAGGCCTGCTGTGAGCGGGCGATTATCTCGTCGGCTTCCTTACGGGCAGCCGCTAATATGCCGACAACGTCAGCCTCGGCTTTCGCTAATGCTTCTTCGGCCTGCTTGGCTTCCTTAACTCCAGCCTCTATTTGTTCACGGCGGGCATCTATGGACTTAACCAGAGCAGGGTATACAAACTTACTCAAGATAGCGACTAATATCAAAAACGCAATTGTCTGTTCAATAAGCAACGTAACATCAAGCCCCAGCGCCTCGAAGAGGCCGGGCGACGATTCGCTACTACTGGCAACAATCAAAAAATTATGCATACAGGGTATTACCCCTCCTAAGATTACTTCAAGAACTTAATAATAAGGGCTACAACCAAACCAATGATCGCCAAGGCGTCTACGAAAGCCATGGCCAGGATCATAAGAGTGCGGATTTTACCTATTGCTTCCGGGTTACGGCCAGCTGCCTGCATAGCGCCAAAGCCAACCAGGCCAAGGCCAATGCCACAAAGGCCAGCGCCGATTGCATAGGTCAAACCAAATGCTAAATTATCCATATATTATTACTCCTTTTGTTAACTCATTATTAATTCTTACGTAAACAAACCATGCTTTCAATAAAGGTTTTATGCCTTTCCTGCGGCTGCCTGCGGCTCCCCTTCGTGGTTGTCATTGCTTGGCAAACCTAATGAAATGAAAGCAATGGTCAACATAAAGAATACGTACGCCTGCACGGCACCGACAAACAGTTCCAGCACGTAGAATACCGGCAAGGCTACAACCGCTGCATATGAGGTCAGGTAGGCGATAACCACCAGCAAGACCTCACCACCAAATACATTACCAAAAATACGCAGGCTCAGGGCAGCGGTACGTGAAAACTCAGCAATAAATTCGAGTATGCCGATAAAGGCGTGCAAGGGGTCCCTAAGAGGATTGACAAAATACCGCCCGGCATTGCCCCAGAAACCATGACGCTTAATAGCCCAGGCCTGGGCAGTCAGCATAGAGATAATAGCAATACCAAGGGTAGTGTTAAGGTCAGCTGCTGCGCCGCGGAGTATTGGTGTGTGTTCGGGACCATAGGTGAGTGGGCCTACAATAGGTAGTAATCCCAGCCAGTTATTGATCATAAAGAAAAACACGATAGTGACCGCAAGTGGTAGTACCTTGCGGGCGATATGTTTGTCACCAATCACCTCAACGGTCGTGTCGTACAGGTTTTCAAACAACCATAGGATAGCGTGCATGAAGCGGCTGCGGCTGCCGTGCTGCAGCGCACGTACCGTACCCCAAAGTATGCCTAATACTACGAGCGAACCGAAAAAACCAAGTAGTTGGGCATTGGTGACTGGAAGCGGGCCGATGTGGAACACTGTTTCAGGGGCAATACTGATGTGCGGCCCTGCGGCAAATACAGTCGTGGTGGCACCCATTATTTGTTACCTTCCTTCTGCTGTAGGTCGTCTTCGTGCTCTGCAACCAACAATTGTTCTTTAACCAGACGTACCGCCGCCACAAAACCGGCAATCACCCCAACAAATGTAAGTAACGGACCAGTACCGAGCTTGTTGTCCACAAAAATACCGGCTCCTGCAAGCAAGACAACCGGTACAGCAATACGCCAGGTTACATCAAGGAGATCGAGAGCAAGTGCGCCTAAAGATAGTTGGTCATGTGGACCTGAAGGTTCAGTCGTCGGATGGTCGGCGGCTTTCTTAGTCATTTCCCTATCACTATAACAGAGGACACCAGAGTATGCAATGCAAAATTGTAACAAATATCACATAATATTATTTTAGATTTTCTCTAAGGCCCCATACCAAGATGAGTAGGGCAAACTGCCAGAGACTAGTGTCAGTTGGGCTTTACTGGCTTCCAGAGAGCCCATCGGATTGTGCAAGTACTGAAAGCCGTGTCTGTAATTGAACAGGGCCATGTATTATTTTGATTCATCGGTTACCCAACTAGTTTCTTTATCTGTACAAACCTCATCAATCGCTTCACAGAGTGGTATACAGGGTTTGTCGTTACCCTCTTCGCAATCCTGCTTTGAGGTGTATACCGTATCGTCTCCTCGACTAACAGGGTGGTTAATCTGCCATTGATTTAAAAGTAATACCCCAGCTAAGAAAAGCAGTAATATTGCTATTGCTAGTACGATGCGCTTAGTAAAGATTTTCTTCTTCATGTTTTTATGCTTCACAGTATATGGTAGTAACCCTTAAGCGTCAGGGTCTGACCTGTGTATCAAACCCTTGTATCATATTAGCCTCTGGGAGTCCCGGATAGAATTATTACATAATCAGTACTTACGAAAGAACAGTTGCGACTTACAAATCTTCCAGTGGAATACCTGTCTTTTTAGATACTTTATGTGCCCACTCAATTAAACGATTAAACTGATTGTCCCTGGCTAGTTGTTCGGCTTCGTAGCGGTCAATTCTACCAATGAAGCCGTCGATAGTATTCAATAGCCTATCAAACTTTTTGTCTTGTTCACTAAGCCTAGTCTCTACGCCTTCAAGCCTAGTCTCTACATTATTGAACCTAACATCAACTTGTTGAGCAAAGCTTGCTATTATCTCGGACAAATCTGTAACAGCCTTGTCAACAATTTCCTGTACTTCTTTTGTGGTTGTATATCCGGTCATAGTTAAATTATAACATCGTCTTGTTTAAGACCCGCACGACAGGAACAGTAGGGTAAACTGCCGACAGAAGCAAATTGTACGATCGCCGATGGGTGATATACTAGAGATATATGGATAAACAAGTTACCATCTACAGCGCGGACTGGTGTGCATTTTGCCATGCGGCCAAGGATTACCTGAAAAAGAAGGGCATCGTATTTACCGAAAAGAACGTCGAGCAAGACATTGCTTACGCTCAGGAGGCTGTCCAGAAATCAGGACAGACCGGCATACCAGTTCTCGACATTGATGGCGAGATTATTGTGGGTTTTGACCGGCCGCGCATTGATGCCGCTCTGGGGAAGAATTCTCCTTAAAGCGATTGACTTATGGCCTTTGAGGACTTCAAAATCAAAGATTCTGTGGTGGTCGTCTACACTGGCGAAGGCAAGGGCAAGACAAGCGCAAGTATCGGTTTGCTCGCCCGGGCCCTAGGCAATACGTGGACGGTGGCATATTTCCAATTCATTAAGTTCTGGGACGTAGGCGAGCATGCCTTTATCCGCGATATTATGCCAGTGTACGGCCAAAAACTTTATTTCTACAAAGGCGGCAAAGGCTTCTATAACGCTGGCGACTTAAGTGCAAAGGCAGTAACTGAAGAGCAGCACAAACAAGCTGCCCTAGATACATACAACAGGGCGTTTAAAGCAGCTACGAGCGGAAAATATGACCTTGTTATATGCGATGAAATAAATAACACTGTCCACGACGGATTGCTTAAAAAGGTGCAGCTTAAAGAGCTGCTCACCAAGCGTTCGCCACGTACAAGCGTATGCGTTACTGGCCGGGACTTTCCAGAAAGCCTGTTGCCGCTAGCTGACATTGCTACCAACATGTCCAAAATTAAGCATCACTTTGACGACAAATACCTGGCTAATAAGGGTATCGATTTCTAGCAAACTGCTTGTTGCCGGCTGAGGTTGCAGTTACAGACACCTTGCACGGCTTTTAAGGAAGAACTATCATACATGCCCCGCCTCCGCTGAGAACAACCCGACTGAGTGTTAGATACGGGATGGAGTTTCGCAGCACCTTTATCCCGGAGATAATAACTACGCAAAGCCTGCTATGTCGATCATAAAGTCAAGCATTAGCACTCTTGACTAGTGAGTGCTAATGGATTTAGAATGGAAATGGTGGCATAACCGCCCTAATTCGTTAATAACAATTAATAACTTAGGAGGAACTATGAATCTAATCCGTTTTAACGACCCATTTACTGGCCTCACTAGCATCCATAGCCAGCTAGATGATATCTTTAACAGCCTTTCTAATACAACGACAACTGCCAGTGTCCCGGCCATGGACATATACACCGAAGGGGACAAAAACTTAGTAGTTGAGGCACAGGTACCGGGCTTCAACAAAAACGAAGTTGAGGTTAACGTCCATAACGGCGTGCTTGAAATCAAAGGTGAGCGGAGCGAAAAAGTAGAAGACAAGGACAAGAAGCGCAGCTACATGGTCCGCGAGTCCCACGCCAGTTTTTACAGAAGCATACCCTTGCCAAAACATGCGGACGCAGATAACGTAAACGCCAGCTTTGAGAAAGGTGTCCTTAAAGTAACTGTTCCGTTCAAAGAACTACCCGCGCCGAAACGTGTCTCCATTTCCGAAGGCATTAAGAAAAAGTAGCGCTAGCACGTTAACATATAACACCACGTTTTCCTACTTTGCGAGGTCCGTCCTTGCAATAAAAGGGAGCGGTAGCCTGCACAAAGGATCCCGCCACTATCATGTGGCGGGATCCTGAGGGATCTTAATTATACCCGCGGGCGCACGAAGTGTGCGTTACAATACAGTGCATGCGTAAGCGTAAGCTGTTTTCCAGAAAAACCAGCTCAGTATTGACACTGATCATAGTGTTACTACTGACTATTGGTCAAAATTACGGGTGGTTTGATGGTGCCAAACAGGCTGCCGTTACAGAACAGCCAGGTTTGTATGTGGTAACGCGGTTTGTCGATGGTGATACACTGGCTATAGACATGAACGGGCGCCCTGAAACCGTACGGATGATCGGTGTTGATACACCCGAAACACACAAGCCCGACACACCGGTGCAATGTTACGGTCCGGCAGCGGCAGCCTACACTAAGAATCTGATTGGTGACCAGCGGGTTCGTTTGGAAGCCGACCCCAGGAACCAAAACCGTGACCGGTATGACCGACTGTTACGTTACGTTTATCTCCCGGATAATCGTCTGGTTTCTCTGGAACTGATTAAAAACGGCTACGGCTTTGCCTATACGTCGTTTCCGTTTACCAAAGAGGTTGAGTTTGTGGTTGCCGAAACCAAAGCTCAGCAAACTGGCAAAGGCCTCTGGGGCAATTGCACCGTTACTGATGAGAACGGCCGCAAACAAACTAATGCTCAGCAATAAACCGGCGGTACAGTATTGCATATAACCCCGTGGTCCGCACAATGATTTTTTCAGCAAAGACCAAGATAAACGTTGCATAATACAACAGGAATACGCCCCCAAACCAACATAGAGGCCATGACCTCATCTTATGCATACGTAACGTCCGTGGCCAGTACTGCAGATAGTCCCACAATGTATCCCTATCAGTATGGAAACGCCGGAGTTCCGCGTTCGTTTTAATACTCTCGTCATATGTGACGTTATAGCCGGCATCGTACAGGTGTATAGCCAGGTCCAGATCTTCATGAATGTCAGTTCTGTCACATAGCTGCGTACGGACTCTCCGCCATTGGTTCGTAGTCATAGCCATATTGGATCCCCACAGCGTGTAGTGGCCCACAAACAGTCTGCTGAACCGAAAAGTTAGGAAACCATACATCCAACTGACTAACTGGGGTATCGGTACGTTATAAAAGTAACCCGTGCCGGTCCATGCCATATTTTCGTGTTCACTTAGGGCATAGAATGATTGGACATGTTCGACCCACCTCTTCGGGAGTTGGATGTCGGCATCAATACGCCCGATAATATTACCCTTGACAGCATCAAACCCGGTATTGCGGGCATGCACCACACCTTGCCGTTGTTCGCGCAGCATCCTTACAAAAGGGAATGACTGGGCAATTTTTGCTGTCCGGTCAGCAGAGTTATTGTCAACCACAATGACTTCGTATGGAGCGACAGTCTGTGCAGCAATTGCCGTTAAACAAGCCTCAAGATGGCGCTCTTCGTTATAGGCTGGTATAACTATACTTACGCGTGAGCGTGCTTTACCCATTTCATTAGTTTACTGCAAATACATGCAAAGATTGCCCAAAAACATAACTCAATTGCCGGTGCGTGTATGGAATCGCTTTGTCAACTATTGGCAAGACAGTCCATGGCACAAAATAGGAGTAGTATGCCTGGTTGCGGGATTCTTATCGCTCGGTATTATGTACGGTATTGCACGTTGGTATATCGCCCAGACAAGCACTAAACCACTAGTCATAGGAGCAAGCTTTATTCCGGCCTACGCCGAAAGTCTGGGGCTAGACCCCAAAGAAACCATGGATGCCCTATTGAACGATGTAGGCATCCGCCATTTCCGTTTGGTCAGCTATTGGAATCAGCTCGAACCGCAGCCAGGACAATACGACTTTACTGTCTTAGATTGGCAATTTGAGAAGGCCGAAGCGGTAAATGCCAAAATCACCCTGAGCTTGGGGCTCAGGCAGCCACGATGGCCGGAGTGTCACATGCCGGATTGGGCCACAAACCAGCCGGCAAGTCAGTGGCAACCGCAACTGGAGACCTTTATAACCCAGACAGTTAACCGCTACAAAAACTCTCCGGCGCTGGTTAGTTATCAGCTGGAAAACGAGTTTTTCCTTAAGGGGTTTGGCACCTGCACCAATCATGACCGAAACCGTCTGGTGAGCGAGTACAATCTTGTTAAAAAGCTGGACCCAAAACACAAACTTATAGTCACGCGCAGTAATAACGCACTCGGTGTACCAGTCGGCGGACCGACACCCGATGAGTTTGGCATCTCAATTTATAAGCGTGTGTGGGATGCCGCATTAACGCACCGTTACCTGGAATATCCATTCCCAGCCTGGTATTACGCATTTGTAGCCGGCACCCAGAAAATCGTAACCGGCCGCGACATGATAATCCACGAGTTACAGGCTGAAGCCTGGCCACCAGACAGCAGATTTATTAGTGAGGTGAGCCTGGAAGAACAGAATAAATCGTTCAATGCGGAGCGTTTTGAACACCGCCTCAAGTTTGGAGAGGGGACTGGCATGCGCGAAATCTACCTGTGGGGGGCAGAGTATTGGTATTACCGCGTTATACATGAACGGGATAACAGCTTATGGAACGTCGCCAAAAAAGTATTTCGCCACCAACAGTAATAGACCCGAACCGTTTTGGCGTCAGTTTTTCGCTAAAGCAATGCCGGGATTTTGGTGTAGACCCGCAGAAATGCATGGACTGGCTCATACATGATGCCGGCTTCCGCCGTTTCCGTCTGATGAGCTATTGGAATGAACACGAAAAAGAGCAGGGTACCTATGATTTCTCATCATTAGATTGGCAACTAGAAACAGCCCGTAAAAACAAGTGCGTCGTAACACTGTGTTTAGGGGCGCGGCAGCCTCGGTGGCCCGAAAATCACTGGCCGGATTGGGCGTGGGCACTCCCAGAAGAAAGACGCACTACAGCACTACTACAGTACATAGAAGCTGTGGTAAAACGGTATAGAAAGTATGCCGTAGTCGTAAGCTATCAACTCGAAAACGAAGCGTTGTTAAAGGAATTCGGTGAGCGGTCAGAAGTAAACCGTAAACGTTTGCGACAGGAATTTGACCTGGTTAAAAAACTCGATCCGAAACGTCCGGTAATTATGTCCACGAGCACGTCATGGGGCATACCAATGCGCAAGCCTATACCCGATCTCGTTGGCTTCTCATATTATCGTATTCTGTACGGCGGTGGGAAGTACAAGCATGCCTTGCATTTTCCCCGTCTTGACCGCTTGCGTGCCCTAAGCAATAAGCTTCTACACCGGCGATCCAGTTTTGTGCATGAGTTACAGCTTGAACCATGGGGACCAACCGCCATATGGAAAATGATGATACCCGAACAAGACAAGTCGATGAGCGTACGGCACATTACCAAAAATATAGGACTTGCTAAGAAAACAAAACTTTACCCGATTGACCTGTGGGGTGGCGAGTGGTGGTATTGGCGACTCAAACACGTGCAAGATCCCTTGATCTGGCTCGCAGTACAGCGAGCACTGACAAGAGAGTAGGTTTATGGTGAGAAAGCACCTCTTCGGTTACAATAGCTAGTATTGTGAAAAAGAAAGCCACAAACCAGCCGAAACGTATCGCTAACCGGCGTGCCCGCCACGATTATGAACTAGGCGATAGTTTAGTGGCAGGTATTGTCTTGAGCGGCGCCGAAACGAAAGCGCTGCGTATGGGGCATGGTCACTTACGCGGAGCATATGCCAACTTCAAAGACAACGAACTGTGGCTCATAAACGCTACCATCGTAGGAACAAGCGGTGTAGCCATCCCCGAGGAGCAGCAAACACGTAGCCGCAAACTGTTAGTAGGCAAAAGGGAAATCAAACATCTGCAGGATGCCAAGCAACAAGGACGTACTATTGTGCCGCTAGAAATGCTTACTGGTGGCCGCTACATCAAAGTACGTATTGCTGCTGGTAAAGGCAAAAAGCAATACGACAAACGCGAGACACTCAAAGCCCGCGACGAATCACGACGCATCAATGCCGCCCTCAAAACTAAATACCGGACGTAAGATAACATTGAGGTTCAAGACGTTGCGGCTTACAAATGTTTCGGTTATAATCAGCCTGTTCGCCTCCCGAGAGGTGCAGGTGACGTTCTTTTCTTTTTTATTCCGGGGTAGCTCAGCGGTAGAGCGGGTGGCTGTACGACACAACATGGTGTACGCTACAGTGCATGCCAGATCGTCGCACCTATAAAGACCGTTCCGAATATCTTAAACTAGCAGTCGCTAAAAGGCGTAAAGTCATTAAGCAAAAGCTAGTTAGATATAAAGGCGGAGCATGTAATCTATGTGGCTATAATAGCTGTATGGACGCTCTTGATCTTCATCATCTTGACGCGAGCCAAAAAGAGTTTGGTATCTCGTCAGTAGGAATGAGTAGATCTTGGGCAAAAGTACAAGCCGAGGCAGACAAGTGTATTCTTGTTTGCGCTAACTGTCATAGAGAGATACACGCAGGTGCAGTGCAGCCTAAACAAGTGATTGTTTATGGAAAACAGGGTGAATTGCAGGAAGCCTAAAGTCGCCATTCGGCGAACAAGGTAATCTGCAGCCAAGCCAAAGTTAGGTTAAAAGACTTTGGAAGGTTCAGAGACTAGAGAGTGAGCCTAACAATAATCTCTCATTAGCGCCCTGCATCCCATAATTTGGGATGATGAAATAGTCCACACCACTATGAAAATAGCGGAGAAAGTGTAACCACTAGGTCGCTGGTTCGAATCCAGTCCCCGGAGCCAAGCCGTACTAGATAAAGTCAGAACTGTTAATTCAGTTCTGATTTTTTGTATAGGCAGAAAGGAATTGAAACCATTCAATTTTCACGATTAACGCAGGAAGCGTTTACAGATTACCCCAAATATGGTATTTTTTGTTAAATATGGCTGGAGAGAAAGTAATACTTACTGGTTTTATGGGCATGGGCAAATCTACTGTCGGTAGGAAATCTGCGGAGCTTCTTGAAGTTCCATATAACGATACAGATGACTGGATGGAAACAAATGCTGGAATTGATATTCCAGAACTGGTAAGAACCGACATGGCCAAGTTTCGTCAGCTCGAAGCAGCAACTCTTCAGACAATCGTAGGGGAGACAACGGGTATTATCTCAACAGGTGGAGGCATAGTTAGTACCGAGGTTGGTAGAAAAGCACTTCTGGCGACTAATGTTCCAATTCTGTGGTTACGTGCTCCTTTTGAAGTAGCCGAACAGCGTGTCCTGCAAGATACTGGACGCGAGAGACCCTTATTTAATGATGTTGATAAGGCACGTGCCTTATATGAGGAGCGCATGGGGTGGTACGAAGAAACAGCAAGCCATATCGTTGACGCCTCTCAATCACTCGAACTAGTTGTTGACCGAGTAGTCGAGATTGCTCGCACCCAAGCTTAAATCTTGTTTGATAACAGTTATAACTTCCTTTATCGTGGTGAGCCATATTTGACTAAATATCACTTTTGTGGTATTTTTATTTTTATGATTCACAATAAGTCTAGACGCAACTCTGAAGTACGGCCGAGGGCTACACTAAAACAGCATTATTGGTTAGGCATAGGTTGGCTACCTAAGGGCATTACTGATTGGTTTGATATGCACACCACATCAAAGGGCCACCCAGTGGTTGATGTCGACCCTGATAGACTGTTCGCACATCACTATGAGGGAGCTGCTGAGGTACTTGGCAAACTATCTGTAGAGCATTTTCTCCTTAAAAAAGTACCTGGAACTGACTATAGTAATCTTCTAATTGCGACACCGGTTGACGCGAATGATAAACCGGTCGATATCGAGCCCCCTATAAGTATTGACCTAAGGTTCCGGGCATATACGACTGAAGTAGGTGACATATATGGCTTCACTACCCACCCCATAGACATCACGCCAACGATAGAAACTCAACAGGGGGATAGTGGCAAGTCGAAGCTTCGTTTTGTAGATCCAATACGTTAAATGTTCAAAGTACGCCCACTAAGGGGAGCCAGGCATAAGCGCTTTTTAGCATCTGTTTATTTGATATACTCAAATTGTGCAAAAGATAGCTACACGTATATTTATCTACGCTTCGGTCGCATTTGGGTTCTTAGGAATTTTAGTTGTCCTGACACAGCCCGACGATGACGGAATCCTTTCGAAGCTTCTGTTTATTACTGTTTTCATTATCCTGCCTTCGTTTGCACTCAGCGTTGCCAGTAAGTACTTAAAGGACAAATCTTAGTTCTAACATCCATCACTACGGAGAGCCAGAGTAAGCAGCTAATATAGGTGACCGGGTTCCCCCTTAACTCCTTACTCAAGCAGAGTAGTCGTCAGCCTCAACAACTGACAAAACAGGTTGGAACCGTCCGAAAGGGCGGTTCTTTCTTTGCCACCTTTGTGAATTATTGGTTCGAGACCGGTTAACTCTGGCGCACCAGAAATGGACTAAAGTCAGAATTGCGGCGCAAATGTAAGTCTTGAGCTAAAATGAAACTATGAAAGCAATACAATTCTCAATTGAGATACATGCCACGAAAGAAAAGGTTTGGGATACTCTGTGGCAAGACGAAACATTTCGCGAATGGGCAGGTATCATTGACCCGGGAACATACATGGTTGGTAACCTGAGAGTAGGAAATGAAGTACAGTTTATCTCTTCCGAAAACGGGTATGGCGTAACAAGTCTGATTGAAAAGCTTATAGAGGGCGAATTTTTGTTGCTCAGACACCATGCAGATACGCAGGAAGAGGGAAAACGGGAGCGTGAAAAGGAGTGGACTGGCGGCGAGGAAAGTTACTCACTAGCGGAGAAAGACGGCACTACGACTTTAACCGTTGTATTTGATGTTCCGTTAGAAATGGAAGAATATTTTAAGGTCAACTATCCCAAGGCTCTGGAGCGAGTTAAAGTATTGGCTGAAAGAAATAAGTGGTAGTTTCCGGCTAGTCGTAGGGTTTGATCTATCATATGAAGTGAAAAGGGGCTTGGCGAATACACTAAGGATGAAAGTTGGAGAGTAAACGATGCCACCAATACGGGTTGGTGAATCATGAATGCTACCCCCGTTAAAGGTTCATGACCAGCATGCTGAGCCAAGTTATGAACCCCACACAAAGACTTCTTTAGAAATCTTTGTGTTTGATATAGTTAAAGTGTGAAAATTATTATCCGCAGTTTACGCTTTGACCCTGATGACAAACTAGTACTTTATGAGGTAGTGGCTGAAAATAAATACTTTAAAGGTACTGTTGAGTTCTATGAATATTCTGATGCTTTTGACGAGTTCTCCAAGCAGCTTGAGAAGTTCCCGTTTGAATCATCACAGCCTGTCATATACTCGGCTGATGGATTTAATTTAAATGTTTCACTTGCCAGCCCAACCGGACACATCAACGTCAAAGTAGTCATAAAGGATGATACCGGAGACAAAGTCTCATTCACAGATACTGCCGATACTAATTCACTACATCGTTTAGCAAATCAACTTGAGGCTGTAGACTTTACCGTTGAACAAACAATTGAGTGGACGGACGTCTTAAATTGATAGTTGCGAAGGATTTCTACTAGAATCATCTGAATAAGGTAATGTATCCTTAAGCTGACCAGTCTACGTTCACTGAAATTAGCCGCGTCACTAGGACGCGACTACGCACATTTACAAGATTATCTTAATTATAGGTTAAGTGAACCTCGGAAGAAGCCCTATATATCTTCTTGGTTCTTCTGCTCCTGAACAAGCCCTATACCCATTCGGATCAAAGCGATATCAGGTAGCACCATAAAAGCTCTTCCTGCAGCAACCCCAACTATATTGCGCATACTATCAGGTAGCCAATGGTCGTACATGCCCGTTGTAGCAACGATAGTTCCGGCCGTTGCTCCAAGAGCTATCATACCAACACCAGTATCAACTCGAATGGTTTTCCTGAGTTTTCGATCATTAATATCTTGTTCATTGTTGTACGCACTAGTTTGTTCAGGGATGTGGTTCATACTTAGACTATTAGGAAGATCGGCTTTAGGTGTAGCAAAGGAAAGAGATGCACAAAGACTTACGCCCTGGACTGATATAAGCAAGTATCCTCATACGGATATTCAGGCTGTTGCACGACGGCAGTCAACAGATCTCATTTCGGAGGCAGATATTCAGGAAGCGCATCGTGGCTCTTTTGCACTTGTTTTAGAAACTGCGGTTCAAGTCTGTGAAGCCCGACCACGTCAACCAGGACTAAGAGAAGAAACTGATAGCCTGGAGCGACTTCTAAAAATTATTCGTGCAGGATACAACAGGATGCACGAAATGGTAGATTTAGGTCAGGGAGATATTGTCGCCACAGAGGTAGCAGCAGCTCTTGGCCGAAGACAGATAAAACCTTCTGCTGAACAAACCACGGACGAAAGCTTGCGTGCATGGGCGGAACAACAGTTTAATGCTGCGGGTAGAGGGATACAGAGAAGACTAAGCGTGTTAGACGCATACCATAATTCGTAAGGATATGCCGACAATCCGTTTTGAAGCTAAGCTGTTTAAAATCGGCTCATGGACTCTTCTTAGACTTCCTGAGAGCGCAAGCGCGAGGCTTCCATCACGAGGTCAGACAATGGTTAAGGGAACCATTAATGACTTCCGATTCCAAACCGCGCTTGAGCCAGATGGTAATGGAAGCCACTGGTTAAAGGTCGACCCTAGTCTGCAAGAAGCTGCAAAAGTAGACACAGGCGACACCGTAACGCTTACGATCGAGTCAACAAAAGACTAGCCGGAACCCAATGTGCCGGCAGATTGGAGGACCGCTCTCAACGCCAATCCACAAATACAAACACTGTGGATGGATATCACGCCAATGGCACGCTCAGAATGGATTCGCTGGATAGGCTCAACCAGCCAAGCGGAAACGCGTAAAAGACGAATCGAGGTGGCATGCTCGAAGCTCATGGCTGGAGAGCGAAGACCATGCTGCTTTAACCGGAACATGTGTTGCGTACCCGAAGTATCAAAAAATGGCGTACTCCTCGCGCCGACGCAAACGACGAAGTAAAGACGGGCGTAAAGTTGGTAAAAACGCTAAAGCAAAGATGAATATCTAGACTGTGAAAGACTGCAAGAGACTGTAAATCAATATGGCAGGCCAAGCCGCTGCCTTGAGCAGAGCCAGGATAATATTCCAAAACCCGTCAACCTGATTCACAAAATACACTGCCGCACCGATAAACGCCATGAAGAGTGTGAAGCCGACAGGGCCATTTTTCTTGTCAATCTTAATAAAGTTCTTTTCTTGCATTGCCATATTTTGATTCTAGCACCAATATATATGCTTGAATAGCAGATGCTAGCACAGCCTGGCTAGCTCTTTGCTATTATATTAATATGATAAATAACGACAGCGGGAGGTAGTATCATGAAAACAATTACACCTAATTTATGGTTTGACGGCAATGCTAAAGAGGCGGTTGAGTTCTACGTTTCAGTATTTCCGGACAGTAAAATTGTTGCAACTTCATACTATCCAGAAGAGGGTTTACTCGATTTCCAAAAGGAACTTGCCGGCAAAGAACTGACTGTTGAATTCGAACTAAGCGGCAACCCTTTTACAGCTATTAATGCTGGCCCAGAGTTCAAGTTCAACGAATCAATATCCTTTTCGATCCCCTGTGAAGACCAGAAAGAGATTGATTACTACTGGGAAAAACTCTCAACGGTACCAGAATCCGAACAGTGCGGTTGGTGTAAGGACCAGTATGGACTGAGCTGGCAAGTAGTACCGAAAAACATGGAAGAATTAATGAAGCGTCCTAATGCTTTTACCAATATGATGCAGATGAAAAAAATTATTATTGAGAACTTCTGACTTCTTATATTTTCGATATCACTTAGTGATGCTTCCAAGTGTCAATGAAAAGTTAAGTTTATAGTTGCAAAGTACGTCCACTAAGGGAGCCAAACTCAGACATTACAACAGGCTTATTAGCATATGTATTTTTTTGACTGACTCAGTCATTGGCATGCAACAATCCAATCATTTAACGTTAGGTACGGTGCTATAATTATATTCATGAATGGAAGCGTTGCAGTTACCAGAAAAGATATTGACAACGTATTAAATGTTCTTGGCGTCATGATGAGCAGGATTGATGAACGCTTTACTAATGTCGAAAATAATATTGCCAAAATACAGGGTCAAATAGGCACCATTCAAAATCAGTTAGACAGCATAGAAAAGCGAATCGAGATATCTGAAGACGAAAGACTTGTAATCGCTCATCAGCTGACACAGCTTCATGAATGGGTTGAACAAGCGGCTAAACGGATCGATCTTAAATTTGTTCACTAAGCGTTTCACTCCTTCTCATAGCAATAAATGTAATCCTCCACATCTCTACTAGTTCAGAATTTATTTGGTTCCATCTCCTCAAAGACAACGGGCAACTACTTGACTAAGTATCATTTTTGTGATATTCTTTGTAAATGAAAAACCCCAAATAGTGTAGATGTCCGATCTATGTTACGGAACCAATTAGTCATGACGGGAGTGGCCATTCATGCAGCAATATCCCTAGCCCTGGGACAAGAAACCCCAAAGCCAACACCTACTTTAGTAGAAGACTTAGCCCAAGCCGGTTGTGAGAATACTAATACTCAATATGAAGTAACAGGCTATGTCAAAAAATCCGCCAGGGAAGAAATCTTTACGATGTTTCCGGGTAATGCTCAAGTACCGGCGTCTGGAGTTGTACACACAACATATCATTTGCATAACTCTCCCGAACCCGAAAGTGCGTATATAACTGTACTTGATAAAGAAGGCGAGGTGCACCTTCCTCTCACTTCTGTACTCTCGTCAAGCAGCAACTATTCCCAAAAAGTCACGGTGACTGGTGGCCTTGAAATAGATAAAGCGTACGATGGAAGCGACCAGTGCGTGTTAGTAGTCGATGATGCAATAGTCGCTGACAATAAATAAATTACTATTTAGTAGGTTACGAAGTGTGTCCATTAGTGGGAGCCAGAGCAAACAGTTAAAATGGTTGACTAGGTTCTATGACCTGTTCCTCACTTGATCTCCTGCAGCCAGAGAGAGTTCATTATTGCTAAAGTATAGATACCCGAAGAACCGCCATTTCTGGCGGTTCTTCGGGTTGTACACCTTGGTTTAGCGCCAGAGGTGATTATTTCTATTGCGATAACCGAGCAAGTGAAAAGGTGATCGGGCTCCAACGGGCTTTCTGCTAAAATAAAGTCATCAAGTAAGGAGGATAATGCAATGGAAATGAAACTTGAATTGATAGCCGTACCGGTCACCGACGTTGACCGAGCTAGAGACTTTTACGTCAAGATTGGCTTCAAACTCGACATGGACCAGCGCGTCGACGAAAATACTCGCTTTATCCAGCTGACACCTCCAGGTTCTGCCTGTTCTATCTGTCTTGGCGAAGGTATCACCACCATGAAACCCGGCTCACTCGGAGGCCTGCAAGTAGTCGTTGCCAGCGCCGCCGAAGCCCGCAAATACCTGCAGGGCAAAGGCCTTGAACTCGGTGAAGTGGATGTCCAGCCGTGGGGCTCATTTGTCTACTTCACCGATCCAGACGGCAATGGCTGGGCAGTACAGGAACTGCCTGACTACAGCGCAAATCCAGACTTGGTTAAGGCTGGATAGGACGGTTCTATTGATTGACGAATACCAACTCCTGGTATAATCAATTATTAGTAGGCAATGGAGAGCTACTTTTCAATGATGGCGGCAATACTGGCTTGAAGCTTATTACATCAAGAGTTTCAGCCCTGAAGTTGCACTTCTTTTTTATAAATTAGACGGATAGCTTACTTTTATTAGGCGGTATAGATACACGGTTCGAATCCGTTTGCCCGTACCAAATCGCTTATGCTTAAACTCCTTATTAATAGAGGGGTTTTTGTTTGTTATAGTTAATGACATGATAAAAACTGTGATGTTTGATGCAGGTGGTGTATTACATATTTCGAGTGGGTCACAAAGCGAGGACTTAAAAAGAAAACTTGGGTTAACAGACGAACAGCTTACTAAGTTTTACGCGTATTATCTTCCCCTGCTCGGTAAAGGAGAATTAACTGAGGAGGCACTCTGGAAAGAATTAAGTGAAGATTTTGGTATTAGGGAAGTAAGCTCTGATGAACGTCTACTCACGCGTGCTTTTGAGAAATCGCTAACAAAGATGCCAGGAATGTACGAGCTGGTTGATGATCTTAAATTAAAAGGCATCACGGTTATGTTACTTACGAATGTAAGTTCTCAGTTTGCCGAAGTACTAGAACAAAAAGGACACTATGAACCTTTTAAATTCAGAATACTCTCGTTTGAGGTGGGTAGTTGGAAACCGGAAGCTAAAATCTATCAGGCGGCTTTAGAAAAAGCCAACATAAAGCCTGAAGAAGCAGTATTTATTGATGACCAGAAAGAAAACGTAGATTCTGCGGAAGCTCTTGGTATTCATGGCATCGTATTTCAAAACACACAACAGCTAAAAACTAAGCTGGATGAGCTAATAGGATAGTTCTAACTTCTGCAACAATGCCGTACCAAGACGCTTATGCTTGTAATATGTTAAATGATTCTGAAGTTCTGCTATTTAATCCTTCAGTAGGTCAAGAGCCTTCTGTACGGTCCCTAGCAGAGTATCGGCGGTAGGTACCTGGTATTTCTGGGCGTAATAAAGAAGATAACGTACCCTCCTGGCTTTAAGGGGAGCACCAAAAACG
>JBGTMJ010000014.1:0-6286 GCA_041743655.1 Saccharimonadales bacterium (SeqCode)
CCGCATGAAGAAACGCCTAAGTGACTACGTGACCTACCTGGACGACGAAGCCGCTACATGGCAGGAGGAGACAGATACCGAGAAACCACCAATTGTATTGTTCGTGTGCCCACGAACAAGCGATCTTATTTATGCTAAACGCAGAACCAGAGGCCTACTGGCTGACATATGGGAGCATGATGATGAGGATAGGCCACATGTGCGGTTTACGACGGTGGACAGACTGAGAGAAAATGGTGTGTTGGCGGAGGAGATTTGGGAGGAGGCATAGACTAGGCCTGACCGTCGTATTCTGCGGCTCGCCATGTCGTAACTTCCATTTGTGGCTACAAATGGAAGTTGGCCTGCTTTCTGAAAGAAAATAGGCTTAGGATGATACGCTCATAAGGACTGTTCTGGGATCAAACTTCTAACTCGGCTAAAATCTTAAACAATTCTTCGGGATTCACAAAACTTACATTCGGACATATCGTTTGTAAATTCTCCTTATTGGCACTAGCCGGTGCAAGAATAGTTTCGTCATCGAGTGTTAAAAAATAGGAACAGTCGTTTTTTATTGCCTGAAAAATGTGCTCCGCATCATCAACATCAAATATTGATCGGAGATCTTCTAGCAGAGGATCTATCGAACTGTGGCCGCCATTAAATGTAGAAGCCCCTAACATAGCGCTGTTGAAAGTAGCCGCCGTAAAACTTGCTATATCTTTATAGGGTACCTTTGCTGCAAGAGTCGCTACTAGAGTCAGTAGCGCGCGTTGTTTCAGATCTTTGCTTTTTAAGACCTCATCCAACATTTTTTTAGAAGTCACTAGCTTTACTTCGGCATCACAGATCTGCAACAAAGCCTCAGCTTGTGCGTCGCTTACTTTATAATCGCTACACTTAATAGGGTCACTCAGCCG
Source organism: Saccharimonadales bacterium (SeqCode) (assembly GCA_041743655.1). Lineage (GTDB taxonomy): Bacteria > Patescibacteriota > Saccharimonadia > Saccharimonadales > UBA4665 > JARIHD01. The sequence continues at coordinate 903 of JBGTMJ010000014.1, forward strand.
TGAGATAAGATTTGTGTCAACGTATATTTTAGTCTTCATCATTTAATTCTACAACTCGATGCTTTGTAAGAGAAATCGCTTGCCTATAGCGGTCGTTTCTCGATTTTCTGTAATGTTTTTACACAGACCCTACCAATCCGACCCAACCTCGCGTACAATACCCCAGACTCAATGAATAAAACTCACAAACTCTACTGCTACATTGACGAAACCGGCCAGGATACATTAGGCAGCTTCTTCATCGTAGCCATCATCGTTACCGACAACAGGCAACGAGAACTAGAAAAGAAATTAGAGGCTATTGAAGCGACCACCGGCAAAAAGACCAAGTGGATGAAAACGCGTGATAAGATTCGCGCCAGTTATGCAAATGCCCTGTTCGACCAAGAGCTACCAGCCATGATCTTCGTCAAAAACTTTATTCCTGGCAAACCAGGTTTTGACGAACTTGAGGTGTTAGCCACCGCCCAGGCACTCAGCACTTTTAGAGAAATACATGCCATCCGTGAAGATGATTATAAAGTCACGATTACGGTAGACGGCCTTTCTAAGACGACGGCCGCCCAGATGGCCAGCGAGTTCCGCAAGCTCGGTATAAAAACTCGCAAGATTGTTGGCAAGAAAGATGAATCAAGCGCTATTATTCGTTTGGCTGATGCCGTTGCTGGGCTTACACGAGAAGCACACGAAGGACGACCAGAATATATAGCGCTAAAAGCCAAACTCAAGCGTAACAAACGGCTCTATGATTTGTAGACAATAAAAAAACCACCGTGTCTTTCGGCAGAGGGTGGACAACCTAGATCTTTCGAACAGCCAGCCCATACGGGTAGTTTTCGGTTGGGGTTTGTGGCTACATTATACCCGTCGAGTAGTGGCGTTGTCAACGGTTATTGCAGCGATCTACACGGCTTAATCGTTATGGAAGAGACTTTTTAGTCTCTAAAACGCACTCTGTAAGGAATGACATCGACAGCCGCACAAGAGAAATTCGGGAAGAGCGTACAACGTTACCGCAAAGAAGCTGGCCTATCACAAGAAAGGCTTGGAGAGCTTACGGGCTTAGATCGTGGCTATATTTCGGGTGTAGAGCGTGGGGTGCGTAATCCGGCTATTGAGAAAATTGCTAAAGCCCTTAAGGTTAAAGCTGCGAAGCTGTTTGATTAAAGCCTTGTATACTTAGGTTATGACCAGTCAGCAGCCAAGTCAAAACTCCGGGTCCAAAAAACCTTCCAAAATAGTGAAGCCTCTTCAGCAGCCAAGTCAAGGCAGCCCCATGAGCAGATTCAATGACGCTATGCGGAAGATCTTATCCGTTCCCAAGAAAAACATAAAGAAGTAGAAAGCAATTTCAAACCAATTAGGTTGCGTCTATCTTGCGTAATTTATTTCTGACAGACTTTGCGTGTTTCGTATTGAGACTTTTCAGTAAGTCGTCTATGTAGGCACTAAAAAGTTTGGAGTCATAACCGTTTGCAGTAACTTTGTTAATCGGCATGTCCGCTGGCCTATTCTCAAGTTCTTTATAGATCACGTTTACGACGGATAGTGCCAGAACTGCATCACAGAAACCAATGCGCGAGGGGTTAACGTTGAAACCCAAAAGTCTCGTCTTATTTCGCTTGACGACCTGCTTAAAGTCTCTCGATTCACGAGCAGTCATTTTTTTGCTATGCGAATTTTTAGGGAAACCGTCCTGTCTCAGTTGAATTGTAGTTTTATAAATGTGGCCGTGCGCTATTACGTCTCGCACGACAAAAAGCTCTCTCGCCATATCCTGATGTTTGACATTCTTCAGACCGGCAAGTATAGATTTTCTATCATCTCCATTGCCCTGGGCCATGGAGATTTTTTGCAGCATGCCTTCTATCTGAAATGCACCTAAAGCGCAAACTGCTGATGCGAACGAACGTTCAATGACGGCAATTTGAAATCCAGGGCCACGTAAAGGTCGCTGAGAAAAAGAGTACAGCGACATCTCGAGTAGGGACGGGTACACTCCGAAATTCCAGCTTTTCGAGGTATTGCCAATATCAATATATTCTTGTTTCGTCACCTTTAGATTATATTACGTCGCGCTGGTTACTGGCATCTGAAACTAGTTATTGATTAGCCAAGTATATTAGTACTTGCTATTTCTCTAATCAGAACAAACAGGTGTTTAAATCTACAATTGCTTGAAGAGGTTCACATACCTTGTAATAACAGTATCCCACGATAAATTGGAGCTCACATAGTCTCTGCCCTGCTTGCCAAACTTGATCGCTAAGTCAGGATCTTGTCGCAAACGACTGATTGCGTTTGCAATTGCCTGGGCGTTCTTTTGTGGCACGATGAGACCGTTTACTTCGTGTTTAACGATATCCTTTATGCCTCCGGTGTTTGTTGCGATTATGGGGAGCCCCATGGCTGAAGCTTCCGCAAAAACGACGCCAAAAGCTTCGCGCCAGCCATTGGTATGTTCTATGGATGGTCCTACGAAAACATCGGCTTGCTCGTAGTAGGGGACAAGGTCTTGCTGCTGTAGCCAACCCGTCATGGTAATGCTGCCCTGTAAATGGTGTGTAGTAATGTATTTTCCCACCTCTGCTTTAAGCGGGCCGTCGCCAACAATAGTGAGATGGGCTTGCTCGCTTTGGCTGTGCAGTATGTTCATGGCTTCGCCAAGATACATAATGCCTTTCTCTTCGGCTAGGCGGCCAACAAATAGAGCCTCATATATTTTATTCTTTGGTTTTCTGCTGTGTAGCTTAAATTTATCTATATCAATACCCATAGGTATTATGGGGTAGTCTCTTTTGTAGATTCCAGCGCAGACTTTATACGTTGCTGAACTATTCACGATAACTACATCAGCATGTTTGAGTACGAAACGCTTCACTTTGCGCATCGCTTTACTGTTGAGAGTAAAAACATCCGCACCATGCACCGATATGACAACCTTGGTTCGCAGTATGGGCTTGAGCAGGACGGCTACAAAGCCCTGGGGTATGAGCCAGTGGGCGTTTATAACAACCGGCCGTGATTTTATACATACCATGAAGGTCGTAAAGAATTCCGAGGCTATGTACAGAGAGGCTTTTATGGGATATAACCGCGTTTTCTTGAATTCACCGTAGGCAATATCCTCAAACTTGTAGGGATAAGCATAGCGGAAACGCGTTATTGATACCTTGCTGCCATGTTTTTCCTTACGTGCTGCCCCTTGATAATGAGGGACAATCACTTGTACATGCTTGAAGTTAGCACTTATGTGGTTAACAAAGTCTTGTACAAAACCAGGTACCCGGTCGTTAGCCCACCTGGGATAGGTTGACGCCAGGACCACCAGGGTCTTGTTGCCCAATTTGCTCATACGGTTATCATATCAGACATCAGGATAACATCAGCACCCCAGATACTACGCGTTATTTATGCAATAACTATTGCGCTATATGCCGTATCCCCATTAAGCTTATGGATATGGATGAATTTAAACGAAGGCTTCGCAAAGCGGGTTTTGTGGGCGAAGTGAGCGATAGCGTCAAAAATAAAGAGTTTTATAGCCATGATGCCAGCTTATTTGAGGTTAAGCCACAGTTGATAGTCTTCCCAGCCAGTGTCAAGGATGTAGAGATAGTAGTTAGACTTGCTTCTGCGTTCAAGAAGACGTTGCCTGAGCTGTCAGTTACTGCACGATCGGCTGGGACCGATATGTCGGGTGGCGCCATTAACGAGTCGATTATCGTGGATTTTACTAAATACTTTAACAAGGTGGAACAAGTGTCTGCCAAAGAGGCGCATGCTCAGCCGGGTGTGTTCTACCGGGACTTTGAGCTAGAGACTCTAAAATACAACGCGATCATGCCATCCTATCCGGCTTCGCGTGATTTGTGTACCATCGGAGGGATGGTCGCCAATAATGCTGGCGGCGAGAAATCCCTCGAGCATGGTAAGACTGAAAACTTTGTCAATGAACTCAAAGTGATATTCGCAGACGGCAACGAGTACCTGGCAAAACCCCTTAATAAAACACAGCTTATTGCCAAAATGGCTCAAGGAGATTACGAAGGCAATATATATAAGAAGCTCTTTAGGCTGGTTGACGAAAATTACGACAAAATTCAAGCAGCAAAACCGAATGTAAGTAAAAACTCCATGGGGTATAACCTATGGGACGTTTGGGATCGCGAGACGGGTATTTTTGACCTCACCAAGCTCATTGTCGGCTCTCAGGGCACGCTAGGCTTTGTTACTGACATCAAGTTCCGTTTGGTCCCCGTTAAGCCATATGCCGGCTTATTAGTTTGCTTTATGAAAGACATACGACCGCTTGGCAATGTCATTACTGACGTGCTAAAGCACAAACCAGCTACGTTTGAGTCGTTTGACGACCACACCCTTTTCCTGGCAATTCGCTTTATGCCGTCTTTCCGGAAATACCTGGGAAATGTGGGGCTTGTTAAATTACTCATTAGCCTGATACCCGACGGGCTTATGATGTTACGGGGTATTCCTAAACTTGTATTGATGGTGGAGTTCAACGGTGAGTCCCAGGAAGAGGTCGATCAAAAGATAGAGGCACTCAGACGTGATCTCAAGCCTTACCATATGGCTATGGAGCGTGACGAGACTGCCGCCAAGAGCCAAAAGTTCTGGATTATGCGCCGTCAGAGCTTTAACCTGTTGCAAAGCAAAGTCAAAGACAAGCATACGGCACCGTTTATCGACGACCTGGTCGTGAATCCGCAGTATCTTACGGAGTTCCTGCCACGATTACGCGTAATCATTAACAAATACAAACTTGTAGCTACCATTGCCGGACACATGGGTGACGGTAACTTCCACATTATTCCACTTATGAAGATTGAAGACCCCGCCGAGAAAGCCAAACTATTGCCGGTTATGGAGGAAGTTGATAATCTGGTGCTTCACTATAAGGGGTGTCTCTCTGGCGAGCACAACGACGGCTTGGTACGCGGCCCTTGGCTTGAGGTGCAGTTTGGCAAAGAGATCGTAGCACTCTTCAGGGACACGAAGCACATTTTTGACCCACAGAACATATTTAACCCACATAAAAAAGCAGACGCTGATTGGGACTATAGCTATAGCCACATACGCGATCACTTTTAACTAGACCGGTTAGCCTTGGTAGTAATAGCCATACTATAATAAGAAAAAGAGGGAGTGCAAACCCTCTCTTTTCTAATCTAGTCTCGATTATTCCTCCTACAGTTTATACTAAACCGTGGCGTAATTTACGCCATCTGCGCACCTGGAGACGAACCATCTTATCGTTGGCTTCGTCTGGTGTGTTGTAATCTAGGTCATCGAGTCGGATCGTGGCAATCTGTGCGGGATGGGAAAGAATTTTTACTTTTTTCACTTTATATTACCTCCTTTTA
>JBGTMJ010000015.1:0-4471 GCA_041743655.1 Saccharimonadales bacterium (SeqCode)
GACTTTTTTGCCTTTCAAATTGACATCAAGGTTATCGGTATAGCCTTCCTTGTCACGATCAATAGTTGTGCTATCAAGCGGGTCAGGACCGGCAAATACGTCAAACACCAATGCCGCATCATCTACGGTACGCGCTAGCGGGCCCATAACGTCAGTACTGCTGGCCATAGCTACTACACCACTCCGTGACGTTAGGCCGTAAGTAGGTTTGTAGCCTACACAGCCGGTAAAGCTGGCGGGCTGACGGATTGAGCCGCCCGTATCTGACCCGAGTGCAAACGGAGCCATTTCCAGAACCACCGCTGCAGCCGAGCCGCCTGATGAGCCACCAGGCACCCGCTCCTTATCATGAGGATTCTTTACTGTTCCAAAGTCGCTGTTTTCAGTACTGGCACCGTGTGCAAAAGCGTCCAGATTAGCCTTGGCAACACAGATCGCACCTTCAGCTTCAAGCCGTTCAATAACCGTGGATTGATATGGAGATACGAAGCCTTTTAGCATATTGCTGGCCGCGGTTGTCTCAGCCCCGAATACCAGGTAATTATCTTTCGCTATAAAGGGTACTCCGGCTAAACGGCCTGCCTCTTTGCCATCCTTAATGGCTGCGTCAATAGCTGCGGCACGCTGCCGGGCGCGTTCCGGGATAGTAGCCAGAATAGCGTTATATTCTTTCTTTTCTTCAATAATTTGCAGGGCCTGCTCTACCATGGCGCTTGCGCTAAGCTCGCCAGCCTGCACACGGGTAGCTATCTCGGCAATCGGCAACCAGGCCATTTAAGTTATCATCCTGTTAACTTTAATCTGCCCATCCTGTGTCCTTGGTGCAAGGCGTAGAAGGTCTTCAGGGCTCACACCGTAATCAATAATTTCGTCGGCACGCATAACGTTCTTAAGACCCGTTACCTGCGTCGTCGGCTCAAGCCCCTGGACGTTGGCACTGTTCAACTGAGCGACATATTCCAAAATCTCACTCAGTTCCTCTCGAAACGCTTCGGCTTCTTCGTTGGTTATATCCAGACGGGCGAGACGAGCTAATTTTAATACATCTTCCCGTGTTAGTTCTGCCATATTTACCTCATTATAACAAAGCTAGTACTTTTTATCTTAGAAATTATCTAATGACCAGCCGGCTTTGCTATATGCTTCCTCTCTTCAATCCAACCTTGTATTCTTTCGTGCATAGTCTTTTTGCGTTCCATCATACTATCAAAAGCATCGGGGAGATATATTTCCTGGCTTCCTATTAAGACGATATTACCAATACTAGGAGCAAAATCTTCCCATATATACTTGGTAGATAGTTCTATTTTACTCGGTGCAGGTATCATAGCTTCCGGCATTAGAGTCTAGATTTTATATCTGCAATAATATCACGAAGTTCGGCGGCCTGTTCAAACTGTAGGTTTGCCGATGCCAGTTCCATTTGGGCAGACAGGTCTTTAATAAGCGACTTATATTCATCCTTAGGAATCTTCTTGAGGTTAAGCTTTGCAGTTTTTGCCTCCATAGGGAGATCGGGACGCATCCCTTTGTCAACAGACTTGCTCACACCTGTCGGTGTAATACCGTGCTTCAGGTTGTGTTGTTCCTGCACTTCCCGCCGGCGCTCAGTTTCGTCTATGGCCCGCCGCATGCTATCGGTTATATGGTCAGCATACATTATCACACGGCCCTCAACATGACGGGCTGCCCGGCCTATCGTCTGGATGAGCGCACGGTCGCTCCGCAAGAAACCTTCTTTGTCCGCGTCCAATATCGCAACCAGGCTGACTTCAGGTAAGTCCAAACCTTCGCGCAACAGGTTAATGCCTACCAGCACGTCATATACACCAAGCCGCAAGTCGCGCAGCAAATCACTGCGATCCAACGTATCAACCCCACTGTGCAGGTATGCGACCTTCATATTCACTTCTTTTAAGTAATCAGTAAGGTCTTCGGCCATACGTTTGGTGAGGGTGGTAACAAGCACGCGTTCACGCTTACTAACCGTTTTGCGTATTTCGTCGATAAGGCTATCAATCTGGCCGTCAATGGGACGGATTTCAATCTTCGGATCAAGCAGGCCTGTCGGCCGTATTACCTGCTGGGCAGGCTCTGGACTGCGGCTCAACTCGTACTCAGCGGGTGTAGCACTCACGTATACAACCTGGTTCACGTGTTTTTCATATTCAGTAAAAGTAAGCGGGCGGTTATCCAGTGCACTTGGCAAGCGGAAGCCGTGTTCCACCAGCACCTCCTTGCGGGCGCGGTCACCATTGTACATACCACGTATCTGGGGAATGGTCATATGCGACTCGTCTACAAGCAAGAGATAGTCATCGGGATAGTAGTCAAGTAGCGTCGCCGGCTGCTCACCAGGTTCACGGTTGGTAAGGTAGCGGCTGTAGTTCTCAATGCCTTTTACAAAACCGGTTTCTTCAAGCATCTCCAGGTCAAAACGGGTACGCTGGCCAAGCCGCTGGGCTTCCAACAGTTTGCCTTGGCTCTTAAATTCGTCCAGACGATGATCAAGCTCCTGTTCAATTTTGCCTAAGGCAACTTTCAGCTTATCGTAAGGAGTCACGTAATGTGAGCCAGGAAAAATCTGGATACTTGCTGGCTTGCCCAGGATCTCACCTGTCAAAGGGTCAATCTTAGTAATACGCTCCACCTCGTCACCGAAAAACTCAATCCGGTATGCAACTTCTTCGCCTGCGGGGAATACATCAACCACATCACCTCGCACCCGGAACGTGCTGCGGTGGAAATCAATGTCGTTGCGTTGGTACTGGATATCAGTGAGGTGCCGCATAAATTTGTCGCGTTTGCGCACCTCACCTGTCTTAACTGTCACACTCAGTCCGTCATAGTCATCTACCGAACCTATGCCGTAGATACAGCTGACGCTTGCCACGATTATAACGTCTTTGCGGGTTAAGAGCGCGTCGGTGGCAGCATGACGCAGGCGGTCAATCTCTTCGTTGATCTGGCTGTCTTTTTCAATATACGTATCAGAGCGGGGGATATAGGCTTCCGGCTGGTAATAGTCGAAGTAACTCACGAAATAGTGAACGGCATTGTCAGGAAAAAAGTTTTTGAACTCAACGTACAACTGGGCAGCAAGCGTTTTGTTATGGCTGAGTACCAGCGTTGGCTTCTGGACATTCTGGATAACATTAGCCATGGTAAAGGTTTTGCCCGAGCCCGTCGCGCCCAGTAGGGTCTGATGCCTTAAACCATCGCCCAAGCCTTGTATCAGTTGGGCAATAGCAGCCGGCTGATCACCCATAGGTTTATAATCACTCTTTAACGTAAACAAACTCATCTACACATTGTAACAAGTGTGGATTTGATGGTCTAATGCAGCTTTACGATTCGCGTGCTAGCCAGCTCGCGGGGGTGGTGATTGCATGAGGTCACGGCGTAAGTACCAATGTTCGTCGCGCTTCAACTGCGCGTGGATATCCTTATATCTATCGTCCAGTATGGCAACCATATGTTCGATGAGCTTTTTAGGATCAGTATCATAAATCACCAAGTCATTTTCCGGAGGTGGCAATGTTCGCATAAGTTCGGGGATGAGGTCAGCCGTGCCGCCACTGCCAAGCAATACGCCGCAGGGCTTATGTGCCTCAAGTGCCGACGTAAACTCGTGCAAACTGCCGAAGCGCCCGCCAACAGTAATAACTGCATCACTTGATTGCACCAGGTAAAGGTCACGGCCGACGTAGTTCATGCCAGTAAAATTAATAAAATCAAATACGTCATGAGGCAACCGATACTTGCGTAAGTGTTCCCTAAGCGACGATGCCGGGGAGAAGCCAATGCTCGTACCACCAGCCTCTTTTGCGCCATATGCAGCAAAATAAGGTAGGCCAACTGTCGCTCCAGTCGTAAGAATATGACCTTCCTTGGCAATGGCCCTGCCAAGCTGTATCGCAAGATCATGAGCACCGACAACTGTATCGCCAGCTGCCGCTCCAGAAACGCATATAGCGTAACGCAAGTGTTTTAATTCTCTTAAATCTGGCACCATGGCTTTCCCTTAAGTATACTCATTTTCTATCATTCCGCTAATGCCGGCCCGTCCACTAGGTCACGGGCCAGCTGTTCATGGACGGCAGCCTCCAAGTTAGCTTGGTGCAGGTAGCGCCCGATCAGTTCGTGCCAGACATGCTCACGCATAAAATGTACGATACGATCTGCAAATGAAAGATGATTACAATAGCTAAGTGCCACATCAAGTATATTGAGTGAAACAGGCCCGTCGTCACAGAGCATAAAGGTAAACTGGGTATCTTGCCAGAATTGTAGCGTCGGCTGCAATTCGGTAAGGACTGTCTCGGCATCAAGCCACTTAAAATCTTCAGGCTGTATATGCGGTTCAAAAACTGCAGGATGGTTACCGGGTTTTAGTTTGCCATAATAGCGCTGTATCACTTTCCAAGACACTTGCTGGCCAGCTAAACGGGCCGAAAGCATTGGTTCGCTC
>JBGTMJ010000016.1:0-24488 GCA_041743655.1 Saccharimonadales bacterium (SeqCode)
GCTAATGTGGTGGTGTTTGCCTTCCATCTTGTGGGTGAGCGCCTTACCAATATCGTGGGTAAGGGCAGCGTATTTAGTAACCTTAACATTCGTGCCTAGCTCCTCGGCAATAATACCGGCCATGTGCGCCATCTCAGTGGAGTGCTTCAGCACATTCTGCCCATAGCTGGTACGAAACTTCAGTTCACCCAATAGTTGCAATATTTCTTTAGGTATGCCAATAACACCAACTTCACGGGCAGCGTCTTCGCCGGCACGGATCACTTCCTTCTCAACATTCTTTTGAGCCTTGGCTACTATCTCTTCAATGCGGCCCGGGTGGATACGCCCATCTTTCATGAGCATTTCGAGCGTTTGGCGGGCAATCTCACGGCGAACCGGATCAAAACTCGATAGAACCACATAGCCAGGAGTGTCATCCACCATAATGTCTACGCCAGTTGCACGTTGCAACGCCTGGATATTACGGCCTTCTTTGCCGATAATACGGCCCTTCATTTCTTCATCTTCTAGCTTCACGCTCGTAACGGTGCGTTCAGCCGTTACTTCACTAGCCATCCGTTCCATAGCGGTGGTAATAATAAGCGCGGCTTTCTCTTCAGCTTGTTCTCCTGCTTCACTCTGTAATTTAGCAACTAGCCCCAAAAGGTCATCTCGGATATCACGCTCTGTCATTTGCATGAGTTTTGTAGCAGCATCTTCCTTGGAAAGCTTGGCAACTTTTTCGAGCTTTTCCTGCTGTCTTTGACGAATAGTGCGAATTTCTTCTTTCAGTTCCTCGACTTCAACTTCGCTCTTGCGCAGCTTGTCCGAACGGTTGTCCAGGTCATCAAACTTTTTGACCAAAGTCTCCTCGCGAGAAATAAGCCGCTGTTCAATCTCCTTGAACTCGCTGCGACGCGTCTGTTCTTCTTTACGTATCTGGTCATTAATGCTAGCGGCTTCGTTACGAGCCTCGTCCAGGACTTTGGCGGCTTCTTTCTTGGCTTTGCCAAGTTCCTTGTCTGCTTGCTCTTGGGCGGAGCCAAGCTTACGCTTGGTGAGCACCGTTTCAGCGCCAAAACCAGCGGCAGCACCTCCAGCCACAGCGAGCACTATGGTAATTGGATCCATGTATCTTCCTTTCTACGACGCAGATGGTAGTTCCGGCAATCGCTATCACCTCACTAGCCTTGTTACCAATCTGAAAATCAAATGTTATTAAAATATGTAAAGGACTGCTAGACAAATGGGCAAATCCTTATGTAAAACTATACGCCGCAGCCAGGAGCATGGTCAATATGTCATGAAAAAGTAGATGACATTATTTCCGCTGTACCGTAATATGCGCCGGTGCGCCATACTCTGGTAAAGCCATTTTACCATCTTCGCCTGTCGCCAACTTTTGTATACCGTCTTGGACCCAGTTCTCGTGTTGGGCTGCAAAAACAGGTATGCGTAAGCCATAGGCAAAAGCGTTAGCAACTGTTAGCCCAATACGTAAGCCAGTGAAACTACCTGGCCCAGCAAAACCGACAATGCCCTGGAGATCGCTGTAGTTCTTGCCCTTGGCACGCAATATAGCTTCTATTTTTCTGTGGAGCGTCATTGAAAGCTCGCGGTGAGCATGCCAACTCTCGTAGGCCAGCATATCCAGCCCGTCAAATAACCCTACTTCAGCTTCTGGTTTATCAGTACGTATAGTCAGTATGAGCATAGCTACGCCATATTCTTCATTAGATAGCTTAGTTCTTCAGGGCATCGAAAAGTCAGGGCACGACTACCGTCAGTCACTTGTTGCATCGTAATAGTCAGCTTATCCGCCGGCAAGCCAAGTGATACAGCGTTAGCCCACTCTACGACCACAACTACATTCGGCTCACCAACTACTTCTGCCAGTTCATCGGCTACAATTCCAGGCTCTTGTAACCTGTAAAAATCAAAGTGATGGATCTCCAAGTTGCCCGCCTGGTAAATCTTGCAGATTGTAAACGTCGGACTGGTAACTTTGTCGTGGCTGTTTAGACCCCGCACCATGCCCCGCACAAATGTAGTTTTGCCACCACCCAGATCGCTAATCAGCTCGATGACCTCACCGCCCCTTAGGGTTTTGGCGAGCTGCCCGCCGAGTTGCTCGGTATGTTCGGAGCTGGTAGATTTTGTTTGCCAGGTCATGCCGGTACTCATATGCCCCGTATAGTAACGCGAAGATACCTACAAGAGCAAGCACCCCTAGATGCAAGGAGTTACTGTGTTTCACGTCTGCCACCGCTTGTGGTGTCTCTTTGGCACTGGCACTTGCCACTTTTGCAGTACTCACACCTTTAACAGCATTGGATTTACTGTTCTTCTTTTTGGCGCTGGTGGTTGGCTTCTTTTTCACAACTGGGGCTTTAATTGCATTCGTCGCATTAGGGGTAGGAGCTGCGGTCCAGTACCATTTATTTCCGGCTATCGCCCAAGCTTGGCCATCTTTAGCCGCCTGGTATATATCTGATCTCCCGATAACGGTACCGGACGGGTCCAATAACCTAGCCTGGCCTTGGGTATTGGCAAGCGAAAGCTTTGTAGCTGTCGAAAAGAATGCCCGAAAGGACCGAGGAGCAATACTCATATCCGCCGCAAAAGTATAACGGCGCTTGGCAGTGCTTCCAACTTCCAACATATAGCCACCTAAATAAAAAGGGGTATTGTTGGAGTTGTACAGTTCGATGAATTCATCGTTTGCATCAGTTTGGGGCTTGGCAGGATTAGGTAATAGTTCGGATATTTGCGGCGAAACTAAGCCAATATTGCGTGAAGGTGCTATGGGTTGAGGTTCGGCTGATACAACGCCCGGATCCTCAGGTTCAATAATAGCGGGTGGTGACTCCAATGGGGGCAGTAATGGGGGTTCAGTAGGCAGCTCAGGTGCTGTGTTACTAGGGTTTGCAATTGTACAGCTCTCTATATCTACAGGCAATAGTGGCGAGCCAGGTCCAAGGTCAGGGATAGCATTGTCAGCCGGTAATACGTTGGTGTTGTCGGCACCAGGCGTAGCAGCTAAGGCGATTTGTGGCACAGCCGCACCTTTGACTACAGCTTCCACCACCAAATCGGATGCATTGTTATTTGCGTCCAAGTAAAGCCCGCTACTCGTGTGGTATCGCTGTACTAAACGCTCACCACTGGCATTGCCTAGCCCAAGCATAGCTGCCGTACCCTCTCCACCCGTACTGGTGCCCCAAGCCACCGCATCCTTCACAACAAGCTTGCAGGTGTGCAGGTCTGGGACAAACAACCCGACCGCTTTGTCTGCACTGGAAAGCTTTGCAGTATACACCTGCCCGCCCGCGCCACTCACCAAAGGTACGCTTACAGTATGCAGTGTGTAGTAGCTTTGTGCAGGCAGCACTACTGGTGCCGAATCTGTAGCAGCGACTGTTGCCAGTAGAGTAGTGTTACCCGTGACTGTCGATGCGTTACTATAGCGTAACTGCCAACCGGTAATATCTACCGGCGCATCGCTTGTATTATATAGCTCGACAAACTCGTCGCTAGCTGTAGCTGCACCAGTTTGCAGTTCAGTAATAATGACTGGCGACGTGTATGCGGCGGGATAGCTTGATGGATCGATTTGAGCGACTTCCGCTGCTTTAGACACTGAGGGAGCAGTCAGTATACATAGGATAGATATATAGTTTACGATGTTGTGATTGATTCTTTTCATGCGCCAGATAGTAGATATAGTTGCATCAAAAAGCAAGCATTTTGGCAGGAATTGTTCAGTAGCGCTATACTATATGGTATGTTGCAGCTCAGCGGTAGCCTACTTAATCGCCCTATACTCAGTTTACGTACCGGCGGCGTTGTTGGCACAGCCACGCAAGCCATCATTAACCCAACTAATTTGAAAATCGAAGGCTTTTATTGCACTGACGCCTTCGACCGTAAAAGAACGGTAGTGCTGCTTTACCAGGATATCCGTGATGTTATCGCACAAGGGCTTGTCGTCAACGACCATGACGTTCTTGCAGAACCTGAAGAACTCGTACGGTTAAAAGACCTCCTGAACCTGAATTTTGAGTTAATTGGCAAAGGGGTAGCAACTGTCAGCAAACAGAAGCTTGGCAGAGTTGTCGACTATTCAACAGACACTACGACTATGTATGTTCAAAAGATTTATGTAGGCCAGTCGATACTCAAAAACTTAACAGGTGGCAACCTGGGTGTAGACCGTACCCAGATTGTAGAAGTAACCGATAAGAGAATCACTGTACAGGACCTGGCCCAACGAGTGCCGGCTGCCGTGAAAGCCTGGGCTTAATCTTCTTCTAATACCGCTTTGATATCACCGTACGTAAAACCCTGACGGGCCAAATATTGCATTAGCTTAAGATTATCCTGATATTTGCCTTGCTTGCGCTTGCGGACAACTAGCTCCTTGATCGTATCTTGGTCGTTGCCTTCATGCGGCCCCAACACCTCATCTATAACGTCGGGCGGAACATGTTTGGCACGAAGCTCAAGGGCAAGTTTGCGCAGGGAAGTAGGCTTAAGCAAACGACGGTTATCAATCCAACGACGGGCAAAGTCAGTATCGTCAAGGAGTCCATTATTGCTTAACTTGTTAAGTATTTTTCTTATAAGCAGGGTGGGGGAGCCTTTGCGTTTTAGGTACGTCTCAAGCTCCCAGACAGAACGGGGACGTATGGCTACGTAATTCAGCGTGTCATTGTAGATTTTGTCATCGGCCGAGAGCCGCTTCAACCTAGTAAGCTGTTGTCTGTCAATTTCCTGGCCGCTCGCAATATGCGCGTCTAAAAGTGAAGCTTCACTCAAAGAGAGAACATACGTATCATCAATAAAAATCGAGTACCGCCCTACCCGCTTTACCTGACTTTTAATAGCTGTAACCTTCATGTCTAGCAGTGGTTAATCTTTGTCAGATGATTCTGCTGCCTCTCGGACTTTCTGGGCAATTTCTTCCATCACTTTCGGATTGTCCGCCAGATATTGCTTAGCAGCCTCGCGGCCTTGGCCGATCTTGGCTCCATTATAGGCGAACCAGGCTCCGGCTTTCTCAATAATGTCCCTACTCACGGCAAGGTCGATAATATCACCGGGCTTACTAATGCCTTCGTTATACATGATGTCAAACTCAGCTTCCCTAAATGGTGGGGCAATCTTATTCTTGACCACCTTAACCCGGGTGTGGTTGCCTATAACAGCATCACCTTGCTTAATTTGCGCGGTCCGACGGATGTCCATGCGTACTGAAGCATAAAACTTCAGTGCATTACCTCCTGTAGTCGTTTCCGGGTTACCAAACATTACGCCAATTTTCATGCGAATCTGATTAATGAATATCACTGTCGTGTGGGAACGGCTTATAACCCCTGTTAGCTTGCGTAGGGCCTGACTCATAAGACGCGCTTGCAAGCCCATGTGGCTATCCCCCATGTCGCCCTCTATCTCAGCCCTCGGAACTAAAGCAGCAACAGAATCAACGACGATAATATCTACAGCATTACTGCGTACCAAGGTTTCGGTAATTTCTAATGCCTGTTCACCATTGTCGGGCTGGCTCAGTAACAAGTTCTCGATATCCACACCTATGCGCTTGGCATATGAAGGGTCAAGGGCATGTTCAGCGTCAATAAATGCAGCTGTACCACCAGATCTCTGCACTTCGGCGACGGCATGGAGCGTGAGCGTAGTCTTACCGGAACTTTCAGGACCGTATACCTCTACGATGCGTCCTTTTGGCAACCCGCCCCCCAGTGCTATGTCAAGTGACAAGCTGCCGGTTGGGATTGTTTCGACATCAGCATGATGCGACTCGCCAAGTTTCATAATCGAGCCTTTGCCGAATTGTTTTTCGATCTGCTCCATAGCCATACCCAGGGCTTTAACCTTGCCTTCATTGGCTGGAGCTTTTGTGTTCTGAGACTTACTGTCGGCCATAATGCTTCCCCTCCGTATTGTTATCCCCACCGGTCGTTCAGTTATATCATAGTATATCAGTTTAGCCTTGCATGCCTGTAGGAAATACTACTTTGCTTTAATACTGCAACTATCAAAACATGCGTAAACTCAAATAAGCGCCATATTACTCCTGCGCCTTAATAACATTGCTAAACTTTATTAAGCCTCGGGCAGCTACATATTTCTCAAGACTGCATCCCACAACTACAGATTTGCGTAGTTCTTTTTGAAAGCTCTTTTTATTTTTGCTATACCACTCCGGTGGCGCTTCTCTAGAGATCATATACTCTAGCAATTGTGGTCCCATTACAGATAAGGCTGTCAAATCACTCGTAGCCCAGAGAAATATGTTTTCCGGAGGTATCCCAAAAAGCCAAGGCACACCTAGCTGTACGGCCATGAGCGTTGCAGTACCACCTCCATAATAGTGTAGTCCCACGGCCATTTTGGAGACATCGATATTGGCATCTAGTGCGGCTTTCGTAAGACCCTGTTTTATAGCCATGTTTAGGTATTTAGCACGAAGCTCCGGATCCGCTTGACCTTTTTCATACTCGTTCTTTTCCTCCATGATACGCTCTTCTATCTCAGCTTTGTTAAGCTGCACGAGCACTGCTGGCTCACTAAAAAATGTAGACGGATATGGCCAGGTAAGATATGTATCGGCCAGGGGCACTTGCTCCCGTCGTATTGACGTACCTGCACTCATCGTTCCTGAAACGTCGACGCTACCCTCATAGGTTCTCTCCCCAGCATGGCCGGCAATGCCTTGTATACTATATAGCTCCAAGACCCCCGGCATTCCGAATTTTTCTAATAGCGTAGAGATCAACCAGAAAATCCTCATCGGTAAGACTACTCGGTAGACCTAAGTGATTAAAAGTAATCTCATCAGTATATTTAGATATCTTAGGTATAGGTGCCGCTCTCGGCAAGGCTTTAGCATGCATAAATGTATATTATAATATGAATAAGATATTATATCAATCAACCTACTTGGGGCAGGACTATTAGGATAACAGCAGCCCTCCATAAAACAAGGCTTACAAAGGTTATGGTTTTCTATATAATAGTCGACAGTAATGGGTGTTAAAAATTCTTTTCTAGGGAAGCTGCTTGGCGCTGCCGACAAATTCAGTGACGAACAAGTACTGCAGACTATCAGTTTGTTAGTTGAACATGGCGTAAAACATGGGGCGACTGATATCCATATTGAGCCCCAGAGCCGTTTTGTACTCGTGCGTTATCGTATCGACGCCAGGCTACGTGCCGTACATAAATTGCCAACCAGCGCTCTTCCCAGCATATTGCGACAGGTTAAGTCGCTCGCGCACCTTAATGAATCCGAAGAACACGCTCCACAGGAAGGGCAGTACTCAGCGCTGGTCGGTGACCAACAGTTTGAAATTTTGGTCAGTACCCTGCCAGTTATAGGTGGTGAAAAGGTAGTGCTGCATATTGCCCACCATCTTACCAGGCCACCATCTCTGAACATGATTGGTTTTTGGGGTCCAGGTCTCCAGGCACTCAGTAGTGCCCTGGCCCGGACACACGGTTTGCTGATCGTCTCAAGTCCCAGACGAAACGGTCAGACTACTACGCTGCACAGCATGTTGCAGATGCTGAACACACCCATAGTCAGTATCGCAACCGTAGAAAGTGCTATCGAATACCGCGTGTCTGGCGCCAGCCAAACACGTGTACGACCGCAGCGGGGCATTACGTTTCACGAAGGGCTACAGGCGGCCCTTAACCAAGACCCCAATATAATTCTGGTTAGCAGCGTGCCTGACCGCCAGACAGCAAACCAAGTGGTACAAGCCGCTGCGAGCGGACATGTCGTGCTTGCAGGCCTACATGCAGATAGCGCTGCTGGGGCGTTAAGCCATATGTATGCATTAAGTGGTGAGCCTTTCTTGCTTGCCACTGCAGTGCAAACCGTAGTGGGCCAACGGCTCGTGCGACGGCTTTGTATACATTGCCGGGAGCGTTACATACCCAGCCAAGAACAGTTAAGCGAAATAGAAAAAACATTTGGTATTAGCAACCCTGCGTCACACCGTCACATACATGAACTTGAGCAGCGAGCAGCGAGCGAAGGCATTGATAATAACAACCATGTCAATACTACACCTTCCCATATTACCAGCTTGTGGCGCGCCAGTGATGATGGGTGTGAAAACTGCGACCATACAGGCTACCAAGGTGCCCTGGCTATTGTTGAAGTGCTGCAAATCAGTGACAGCCTCCAAAAAACTCTATTGGGGCATGCTTCAGCCGCTGTGTTACATAAGCAGGCGCTCAAGGAAGGCTTCGTGCCAATGGGGTTGGATGGCCTGGTGAAAGCCTTGCGGGGGCAGACTACCATACCTGAAATCTTGCGTACCATGACATCCCTTGCAACTTAAGGTACATGTAAAACTTGCTATAATCACCTGTATATACAGAGTAAGACAGCTTAAAGGAAGTGCAGGAAATATGAGTATAAAACGCGAACAGGGCTTCACGCTCATCGAGCTGCTCATCGTTGGAGTCATCGTATGCATATTAGCCACACTTGTTGCCATGACCTACAGTGGCGTACAAGCAAAGAACCGCAACGCTAACCGGCAAACAAGTATTGACACTATACAAAGTAAATTAGAAGCATATTACGCCCAGGCTAGTAAATACCCTAGTCTGGCAGAGTTAAATGATCCTCAGTGGCGCCAGAATAATCTGAACAAGCTGGCTGCACATGATACCCGCGATCCAAGCTGGAACGAACGTATTACAGGTTGCACAGCTGGTGACGAGGCGATATTTTCATCTAGCCCAGTAGAAAAGTGCTATTCTTACCAATCGACAGCTACCGACGGTTCAGTCTGCGACTCTCTACAAGTAGTCTGTACTCAATATACGCTTACTACTATCCTTGAGGGCGGAGAGAAATACGTCAAAAGCAGCTTGAACTAAAAATAGGGCGAGCCTTAATTTTAATAATACTGTAAGATCAATCTTCGTGTACTGGGTCTACTGGACGGCCATTCTTAAATGCTTCTACAGCGTTGTTGAGCACAGCGATATGGCGTTTGGGGTTGGAGACATAGATAAACCTATAGGTCGTTTCATCACCCTCGGTAGAAAGTCTAATGGTGCCGTAGTTGAATATATGGGAAAGAATACCATCTTGCCGGTAGCTGGCATCCTCTATATTGGCAAGGCTTACCGTCTGTTCGTGCCGCGAGAAAGGGGTATTTTGAATTTCCTGGATAACACTTTCATTTGTTAAATAGAACTTGTTATTGTCGTATATGTAAGAGACCACCACTCCGCCCAGCACGATAAGGATGAAAAATATCCCCATTATCGTTGCAACCCCCGCAGCTGAGCCCTCACCACCAAGCGTTTCGAGCAATCCTGAAGCGCCAGCACCAGTAAAGAGTTGGCCAAACACCAGGCCAAAGGCAATAATAAGCGCAAACACTACTGCCCATATCTGCACTAAGCCTATCGGGTGCCGTTTGATAGCATTAATAATGTACTCACCCTTGCTAAGGTTGAGCTGTGGATACCTCTTGCGCGACTCTTCATACCTTTGCATGATTTCCGGTGGAATTGGCTGTTCTGCCGGGTTTCTGGAGCGGGAAACGTGTACAACCGACGGCGGTGCTTGGTTAGGTGGATGAGCATACAATGGCCGGCCATCTTTGTCATATGCTACCGGCTCGGCATAAGAATCTATTGACGATGTTTGGTTGGTTTGTGGATCGGTGGCCATAATGACCCCATTATAACAGGCTTGGCTGGTCAGTCTGCTTTGGTACCGCACGACCCAGGTGCTTGTAGGTCTTCAACGTTACTTTACGGCCTCGCGGAGTGCGTTCAAGCAAGCCAATCTGCATGAGGTACGGCTCATAAAAATCTTCAATAGTGCTTCGCTCTTCCGAGGTCAAGGCAGCTATTGTCTCTACGCCTACCGGCCCGCCATTATAGTTATCAATAATAGTCTGAAGCAACATCCGGTCTGCCGGGTCGAGCCCAAGCTCATCAACTTCGAGCAGCTTTAGAGCCATGTGGCTAATCGGAACGTCAATAATGCCATCGCCGTTAACATCAGCGTAATCACGCACTCTTCTCAGCAAGCGGTTAGCGATACGCGGCGTCAGCCTTGAACGGAGCGCTAGTTCGTTGGCGGCGTTACCGTCGATCTTGACAGCTAAAATGGAAGCTGCCCGCTGGATAATCTGCTGAATTTCTTCTGGCTTATAAAACTCCAGGCGATGGACCATTCCAAAGCGGTCCCGGAGCGGTGCGGCCAGTGCACCGGTGCGGGTAGTAGCGCCAACGAGTGTAAACTTGGGCAAGTCGAGCCGTAAGCTGCGGGCACTCGGTCCTTTGCCCAGCATAATGTCCAGTTTAAAGTCTTCCATGGCTGAATAGAGAACTTCTTCTACCGTTCTGTTAAGCCGGTGGATTTCATCGATAAACAAAACGTCACCGTCCTGCAGATTGGTCAGTAAACTGGCAAGGTCACCAGCGCGTTCTATGGCAGGACCGGAAGTAATCCGAATCTGAGCACCCATCTCATTGGCGATAACGCTGGCCATGGTCGTCTTGCCTAAGCCCGGTGGGCCGTTCAGTAAAACATGATCAAGTGGTTCCCCGCGTTTTTTAGCAGCGTCAATAGCCAGCTTAAGGTTCTGCTTAAGGCGTTCTTGGCCTATGTAATTGGCAAAATCCTTAGGACGGAGTGTATTCTCCAGCTCCTCGTCTTGCTTATCGTCACCGCTACCAGTATTTACAATACGTTCTACAGCCATTGTCTAATCCATTATACATTGCAGCTACTACACATGTTTGAGCGCTTGCTTGAGGCGTTCTTCGGTTGATAAATCTGAGGGGATACGGGCTAAGGCAGCAGCCGCATCCTGTGGCGAATAACCCAGGGCTACCAACGCTTCGACAGCCTCGTCTCTGTTCAGCATAGTATCCGATTGCAACAAACCGGTAGTTGCCAGATCGACACCTTCCAAACCAACTTTATCCTTCAACTCCACAACAATTCTTTCGGCTACACGTTTGCCTACTCCAGTCGCCTGCTGGATGAATGTAATGTCACCGCCAGCTATAGCTATTCTTACCTGGTCAGCCGAGCCTATGCTCAGCACATTCAAGGCCATCTTGGGGCCTACGCCATTGACATCGAGTAGTTGCTCAAAGAGTTGTTTGGTATCCAGGCGTATAAATCCGAAAAGATCATGGCTATTCTCCCTGATATGTTCATACACATACACTTTGGCAGTATTTCCCGTGCTGAGCGAACCATAATCTTCGGCAGCAACCAGAATGCCATAACCCACACCTTGCACGTCAATCACCACTACGCCTGCAATCTTTTCGGCAATTTTACCAGTCAATGTTGCTATCATAATTACCCCATTATCGCATAGGTTAGGGCATTCATGGTCACAAGCATGCACTTTATCCCAGCCGGGCAACGCTGGCATGGGTCAGCGCAGCTGCTAAGGCATCAGCGCAGTCATCAGGCTTTGGTAATTCCTGTAATTTCAAAAGTATTCGCACCATCTCCTGTACCTGCTTCTTGTCTGCTTTGCCATAGCCAGTTATTGCCTGTTTGATCTGCAAAGGCGTGTACTCGAATATGACTAGCCCAGTCTGCCTGGCGCACAAGAGCACTACGCCCCGGGCCTGTGCAACCGTCATGGCAGTCGTAACGTTCTGCGCAAAGAACAATTTCTCAACTGACATAACCTCGGGTTTATTACTGACGATAATATCTGTCAGTTCTTCATAGATCGTTTCAAGCCGGATGGCATCGTCTTCTTTGACCGGGGTTCGGATAACTCCGCCATCAACTAGCAGCGCTTCCCGCCCATTTACGTCTATCACTCCAAAACCTAAAATACCCGTGCCTGGATCTATCCCGAGGATCCTCATACCTTTAAGTATAAGCCCTGACACCTTAGACGGTTCATAGATCTTCAGTCATATCAAAGTTGACGTGAGTTGCAGTTACATCGTCAATGTCATCAAGGGCATCCATGAGACGTATGATCTTACCTGTAGTATCTTTGTCAGTAATTTCGATAGTGTTATTCGGTACGTAGGTTAACTCAGCTTGCACGACTGTTATATCTGCGGCTTTTAAGGCATCACGCACGTGGGTGAGCTCCTTAGGGTCAGTGTAAATGATTGATTCGTCGCCTTCTTGCTGTATGTCTTCTGCACCTGCATCCAAGGCCTGCAACATAAGGTCGTCACCTATGCCCTGTACACGGATCATACCCTTACGGTTAAACTGGAAAGCAACCGCACCTTTCTCGGCCATATTACCCCCATGCTTCGTGAATGCCAAACGTACCTCCGGATATGTTCGGTTGAGGTTATCGCTAGCAACTTCAACAAGGACAGCCACGCCTCCTGGGCCGTAACCTTCGTACAGTACTTCCTGCAAGACTGCAGCATTTTTGTCAGCAACACGCTGTATAGCCCGCTCAATGTTATTCAGTGGCATATTGGCAGCTTTAGCTTTTTCGATAACCATACCTAAAGTTGAGTTCGTGGCAGGGTCAGTGCCTGCGCGAGCGGCAATGGCAATCTGGTTACCAAGTTTAGTAAACACAGCTCCGCGTTTTGCGTCCGTAACTGCTTTCTGTCGTTTTATTGTCGACCATTTTGAATGTCCAGACATAGTACCTGCTCTGAAATTAGCCAGTTTACAGATATGATTATACCATTGCAAACTAAACGTTGCCAGTAGCTAGCCTGCAGTTGCTGGAGCTTGCAATGAAGTACTAGGTCTAGCAGTAAGGTTCTACTTTGCGCCTCCCTTGTGGCACTGTTTTGGCACAAACAATAACCGACGAACCCTGCGTGATAGAACAAGTACTATTGAGCCTAAAAGCAGGTACGCTAGCATCATCACCTGCCAGGAGAAACTGATGTCTTCGGTATAGGCATAGGGCACACGACTGAGTAAGCCAGCAACATCTAATATGTACGTAAGCAATATTTTTGCCGGCCACGCTACCCACCCGGTAATAGCCGCAAAGGCCAGGCCGCCGAGCCCGGCAACTGTACTTAGTAACATCGCAAATGGTATAAAAGGTATTACCAGCATATTAGCCGGCAGACTCATTAATGACGTTTCGCCAAAAATATAAAGAGCGTAGGGCAATACCATAATACTGGCACAGGCACTTTCTATCAGAATGCTTACGAGTAGTGAAACCTCTCTAGCACCGAATAAACGCTTCGTAACGAGTG
Source organism: Saccharimonadales bacterium (SeqCode) (assembly GCA_041743655.1). Lineage (GTDB taxonomy): Bacteria > Patescibacteriota > Saccharimonadia > Saccharimonadales > UBA4665 > JARIHD01. The sequence continues at coordinate 13,216 of JBGTMJ010000016.1, forward strand.
GTGCCATAACCAGCACACCGAAGAATGCCAGAAACGATAAGTACCAACTCACATTTCCCCATAGATAGAGAGGATTGGCAAGTACAGTAATGGCCGCGCCGACGAGCAGCAAAACTAATGCTTTTATATCACGACCGTAATACCATGCCGTCAAGCCTAAAAGACTGATCACACTGGCACGTACTATCGGCGGGCTGAAACCGGTAATAAGCAAGAACAAGGCGATAAGCCCAAGGCAAACCGTCATAGTCTGGAACTTTGATCGCTTAGCAAACACCCTGCGGCTAGCCAAAACTATAATGGTCAGGTTATAACCCGAAACAGCGATAATGTGCGTCAAACCTACGTGGCGCAACTGAGTACTGATATCGTCCGGCAGGGTTGAGCGTTGGCCTATAAGCAACCCTAGCGCGAATGATGCCAAGGGTTCAGGCAGTGCCGACTGCATGCCCGCAGCAAACCTGCGGCGGAATGCATCAATCCAGGATGTACCACGGGTCAGCACATCAAGCTCAGCAAAACTGATCGACCCGATATTGTTACCTAAAGTCGGAAAAAGCTTACCAGTTACTCTGACCGTATCGCCGCGATATACTGCCGGTTCTCCGAAACCGCGGACAGTCAAATTACCAACCAGGGGAGCTTGTGCAGGGGAGATAACTTCAACATTGTTCATCGTAAACTCCAGTTGATAGCGGGCACCATACACTGCATCCTCGGTGGCATGGCCAATGACTGTTACTTTCTGATGATAAAAGACCTCATTAGTGGCAAGTTTGCGCATGTACATACCGCCGCGCCACCAACCTATGCCGAAGAAGAATACGCAAAGCAGTACTAATGCTACGATGCCGTGCCGTTTGAGGCTAACAATCAGCAGCGGTATAAGTACCCAAAACAGAAAGATATCCACAGCCTGAAATCTACGGGCAACAAATACTCCTGTAAATAGTGATAAGCACACCCCTGTTACAAGCACCGGTCGTCCCAATCGTTCGTGGAAGAGTCGAAAAAACACGCGCGCATTGTAGCAGAAGTTGCGGGAAACTCCTGTAAAACCCCTGTTCAACTGGGGTTATTTGTTCTAAAATACTACCTAGCAGTAACTAGGGGACGTCTACACGGTGGGTTAGATGATTTTACGAGGGAACGTATAGATGGCACGTCTACCAATACCCGGCAGTGATACTGGCACATGGGGTGGGGTTCTTAATACCTACCTTGAGGTTAGTCATACTGCGGACGGTTCCCTCAAAGGGGGTATTGGCACCCCCGTCAGCATCTCCTACACGTTCTCAACGACGACGACTGATGCAGACCCAGGCAACGGTTTCCTGCGATTAGACCAAGGGACTCAGAATACAGCGACGGTTATTCGTGCCGACTTGCTGAGTAATGACACGACAGACTGGTCAGCAGTACTAGGAACTTTTGCAGATTCGACGAACACGGTGAAGGGTCATATCCGGTTGTACAAGACCACCGACGCAACAAAATGGTTGTTGTTTTCCATGTCTGCTGTTGCGTCGCCATCGGGTTACAAGAATATTACCGTGGCTAATGTTGGTTCAAGTTCGGCTTCGCCGTTTGCCAACAACGATCCTATTGCCCTGACCTTTCAGCGGTCCGGGGATATCGGGGTTACCGGCGTAACGGGGGTTACCGGAGCTACGGGACCAACAGGCGTTACGGGTGCAACTGGCCGTGACGCAGGTTTGAAGTTTACCTACTCGAACGATACAGCTAGCAGTGATCCTACCAGTGGTAAGATTAAGTTCGACTCAACCACCCTTGCCTCAATCACTGCTTTGCGTATTAGTGAAACGGATGGCGATAGCAATGGGATAGGCGCTTTAATTCAGACCTGGGATGATTCAACCACGACGACAGCTCGGACTACCATCACCATGGTCAAAGATGGTGCACCTGGCAATATCTTGGTCTTGCAAATAGCTAGTGCGATTACAGATAACGGCACTTGGGATAGCAGTACAGTTACGTACGTTACTTCGTCTGGTTCTTTCGCTAACAATGATGTCGTTAAGATATTCTTTGCGCGCACTGGAGACATTGGGGCCACTGGGGCACCGGGACCAACCGGGGCTACCGGGCCTACGGGGGTGACAGGAGCAACGGGGGTGACAGGGGTTACTGGTGTAACTGGGCCGATCGGGGTGACGGGGCCTCAAGGTGTATTCGGTGGCGACAGCTTTGAATATCTCTATAGCACGACAACGACCGATACAGACCCCGGTGCTGGAACCTTGCGTCTCAATCATGCGACTTTTGGCAGCATCACCCAGATATATATCGATGATACAGACGTCAGCGCAGCTGATATCCAAGTCTGGTTAGCGCTACTGGACGACAGCACCAGTACGGTCAAAGGAACTGTCAAGCTGCTTAAAAAGAGCAGCAGCAATATCTTCCGTGTCTTTCAGATCACCGCCATAACTGAAGCGACAGGATACTGGAAACTCACGGTTACGCCCATTGTCACCAACGGCAGTCTGTCTGATACTGATCCGGTGGTCATCACCTTCGCCCGGACAGGTGACATAGGTGTCACGGGCCCTGCTGGTGTCACCGGAGCGACGGGTCCAACTGGAGTCACGGGCGCAACAGGGCCTACCGGTCCGACGGGTGTTACCGGAGCCACCGGACCTACGGGCGTAACGGGCGCAGCTGGAAGAGACGCGGGTCTCAAATATACTTATTTAACTGATACGGCTAACAATGATCCTGGTAGTGGTAAGATCAAATTTGACTCGGCGACCCTCGCTTCGATCACGAGCATGCGCATTAGCGAGACGGATGGTGACAGCAATGGGATAGGCGCTTTAATTCAGACCTGGGATGATTCTACAACGACTGCTGTCCGTACAACAGTAACCATCGTTAAGGATGGCGCTCCGGGGAACATTCTGGTCTTTCAGGTAGCCGGAGCAATTGCGGATAACGGCGCCTGGGACAGCTCCACAATTACGTACGTTACTTCGTCTGGTTCTTTCGCTAACAATGATGTCGTTAAGATATTCTTTGCGCGCACTGGAGACATTGGAGCCACTGGACCTACTGGGCCAACGGGAGCAACAGGGCCCACCGGAGTTACTGGTGTAGCGGGGGTCACTGGTGTGACTGGAGCAAGAGGTTGGACTGGTGGCTTTACCGCCTCGTATCTGTTCAGCACTACAACGACAAGTCCGCCCAGTTCAGGAGAGTTGAGGTTGAATAATGCCAGTCCGGCAAGCACAACGGAAATATATGTTCATGAAACAGATCGTAATTCTCAAAGTGTGGTTGGTTTTCTTAATCAGGTAGCTGCGGGTGATCAATTGAACGTCATTAGAGAATCCGACAGTGCATACTTCGCAATGTATACCGTCAGCTCAATTGCTGACAATGGGACGGATAGAACAATAACGGTAACCGCTGTAGCAAATGGCAGCTCTATTCCCGACGCCTCACAAGTTGTACTATCCCTTACCAAAAAAGGAGCTGTAGGTGCCACTGGGCCCACGGGACCAACTGGGGCTACCGGTCCGACTGGTGTCACAGGTGCAACGGGACCGACAGGGGTTACGGGAGCTACTGGCCGTGACGCAGGTTTGAAGTATACCTATTCAACAGATACAGCAAACAGTGATCCTACCAGTGGTAAGATTAAGTTTGACTCAGCTACCCTCGCTTCGATCACTGCCTTGCGTGTTAGCGAGACTGACGGAGATAGCAATGGCATCGCAGCTTTGATCCAAACCTGGGATGACTCCACAACAACGGCAATCCGGACGACCATCACCATGGTCAAAGATGGTGCACCTGGCAATCTGCTGGTTCTGCAAGTCGCCGGTGTTATCACGGATAATGGCGCCTGGGACAGCTGTACAGTTACGTATGTTACTTCGGCTGGTTCATTTGCAAATAACGATGTCGTTAAGATACTCTTTGCGCGCACTGGAGACATTGGTGCTACGGGACCTGTTGGCGCAACAGGTGCTACCGGGCCAACTGGTGTTACCGGAGCTACGGGACCAACAGGCGCCACTGGGGCTGCGGCTAATTTTGAAGGCGGAGTCGTTATAAACGACGCAGGTGGTAACTTTGACACCCGCATCGAAGGTGATGCTGATGTGAATCTGGTCTTTGTGGATGCATCGGCTGATATGGTAGGCATCGGTCTTAATAACCCGAGCGAAAAATTAGAGGTAGTCGGCAATATTCAACTCAACAACGGCTCTATCGCCCTCACTCCTGCTCCAACCAATGATGTTACGGTGTCAGGAACAATTATTACGCTGACGGCCGGTGAAGCACTGGCTTTCGGAGACTTTGTCTATGTTAAATCTGATGGGAAAATGGGAAAAGCGGATGCCGACGCTATCGCTACCTCAAGCTGTATTGCCATGGCAATTGCAACAATCTCAAACAATGCAGCGGGAAAATTCCTTATGATAGGCATTGCACGAAATGACGCCTGGGCCTGGACAGTCGGAGGACTCGTTTACCTTTCGACAACCGCAGGTGCAGCAACCCAGACAGCACCAAGCGGCACTGACGATGTTATCCAGGTGCTTGGCGTAGCTACCCATGCAGACCGTTTATACTTCAATCCACAACTCACCCAAGTGGAGCATACCTAAGGATATGACACTATCAATGTTACAAACCAGAGCACTTTATTGGGAGGACTACTGATGATTCATAGACCAGTCGCCACTGCATATTTATAGTTAACAGATTTTTGAAAGGAGTGAACAATGGCAACAACAACTAATAAATACATGTCACACCCGCAGGCGACAGTCGGAATATCGCGGGCTTCAACCACCTCGGCGTGGGCGTTTAGTGCCTATACCGAAGTCGTGGCAGCGAGTGCGATTACCAGCACTTTTTATATAGCCGGGTTGACCTGGGCATGGCATACACCGCTTGCCGTAGTTGATACAACCTACCAGTGGATTATTGAACTGGCGACAGGTGCAGCCAGCTCAGAGGTTTTAATAATCCAGGTACCGGCTAACGTCAGGAACGACACCGCCGTTGGTTTTGTGCCGTCTAACTTTGTCACCTTCCCGGAGCCAAAAGAAGTCGCAGCCAACACCAGAATATCGGTGCGGGTAGCATACTCTGGGACTGCCTCCAACACATTGACCGGCATAAAAATCCTGTATCAAATAGCATAAACTGTAGATTATGGCATCAAACCAAATTCTCTCATTACCAGGACCATCAGTTGGTTTATCGCCGGCTAGTGCTGCTAGCTCATGGGGATTTGGTTCCTGGGTAGTAGTCGCCCCGAATACCGGCACTGGTATTGCTATTCATGGCCTTAGCGTCCAATCAACCAATATTCCGACAGCTGACACAACTGTTGAACAACTGTTTGAAATCGGTATTGGTGCGGGTGGTTCCGAGACTACTCAGATCCAGTTGCCCTATACGTTGCTAAGCGATACGGCCGTGGGTATTTACCTAACCACCCATTACGAAATTGCGTTGCCTGAACCTGTATTTCTAGCAGCGGGCACGAGAATCGCTGTCCGTGTCGCAGATTCCCTTGTATCAGCCGTTACCTATCAGGGCGTCAAAGTAATATACAGGGAGACTGCTGCTCCCACTGTTGCACTCAATACTATCAATGCAATAACTTTTGCTTCGACCACACCGACACTTCAATTTACCGGTACGGATCCTGAAAGCCAGGATGTACGGTATAACATACAGCTCAGCTCAGCTACTTTCCCGACGGTTCCTTTCCAAGACGATTTTGATGACAACTTTATTGATACTAATTTCTGGGATACTGCGGGTTCGGGTAGCAACGTTGCTGAGACAGGACAAAGGCTAGAGATAACCACAAATGCAGGCGCCGCAGGGGCGTTCTTCAGCGTAGAGTCGCGCACTACCTATAGCCTTGACGAGACTTCCGTCACTGTTGAGCTGGTATCAGCAGGCAATCAATCATTAGTCTCACTCAATGCCCTGTTCCTCCTAGAACTTAATACCACCGGCGATAACCAACTCATGATGAGTGTCATTAACAACGTGCTGACTTTCCGGTCAAGGGTCGCAACCGTCAACAGTGATACGACAACCACCTACAGTTCAACCAGTCATCGTTGGTTACGTTTTCGAGAGACTGGCGGTACAACTTACTTTGAAACATCGCCTTCAGGGATTGCAGGGACTTGGACTGTACGAAGGTCATTGGCAAATCCTCACGGCTCACTTAACTATTTAGTGGCGCTCGTTGCCGGTACGTCAGCATCTGAGGGTTCTACCTCACTGGTAGTCTTTGATAACCTCAATATAGAACAACCTCTTGTCAGTAGGGTATCTGGCACCGATGCAGGCTTTGTTAATACAGTTAACGGCGGTGATACCGATCCTTTTACATCAGGCCAGAAAGTCAATTATACCGTACAGGCTGGGGACGCACTCACCAATGTCAGTACGTACTACTACCGTGCCAGGGCCAAGGATCCGTCGGGAGGCAATGCATACGGCGTCTGGAGTACAACAAGATCATTCACGTTAGCTGTTCCTCCGACAATTGTTCTTAATACCGCTGATGTGTCAGTGTTTGGGTCAGCCACCCCGACACTTGAGTTTACCGGTACGGATATTGAAAGCCAGGATGTACGGTATAACGTACAGGTTCATACCCTTTTTTATAGTCAAACTTTTAGTCAAGGGTCGATTCCTACAGGCTGGACACAATTCGGTAGCGGAACGTGGACTTACGACAGTAGTACTGGTACTCAAAGTACTATTGCCGCTTCTTCTGCTTCACACAAGGTGATGTTTACGGGAAGTAGCTGCGGCGGAACCCAAGCACGATCGGTAAAGTGTCAATTGAATTTCAATGTATTGGCTACGGGTGGTGACGAACGCGTTGGTATTACGATTCTTGGAAATAATACGAACAGTAATGGTGTTAACTTGGTCTATAACGGTTTCAATGGACTGCGTTTCCTGGAAGATAACATAGCATGGGGACCCAGTGCCGCTTGGGCCCCTGTCGCCGGAGAGACCTGGAACATCCGAGGCATGTATTCGGCTGGTGTATTCTCTGGCAAGGTTTGGTTGGCCGGGACAAGTGAACCGGCAGCTTGGACAATAACATGGACACTTACCGCTAATGGTGCATACCTTTACTCTGGAATTACAGGCAATGTAGATAGCCCAACGAATACTTCGCGCGCTTCATATGATAATTTCTTAGTGGAGCCAGCTACCCCATTATTAAATGAAGTTTCTGGCACCGATGCAGGCTTTGTTAATACAGTTAACGGCGGTGATACCGATCCTTTTACATCGGGCGAGAAAGTCAGTTTTACCGTACAGGCTGGGGACGCACTCAGTGCCGGAACAACTTACTATTGGAAAGCCAGTGCAATAGATCCGTCAGGAGGAAACGTTTATAGCGATTGGACCGAAACAAGGTCGTTTACAATTGTCCTTACCCAGATTAAAAAATTCATTGGGGTAACACAAGCTACCATTAAGAAAGCTACTGGGGTTCCGATTGCAGGTATCAAGAAGCTTGGCGGCGTCACAAATTAGAATTATGTCGTACAATAGTTATCACCCTACTATAGAAAGATGTTTCAATGCGATTTCACTTACTCAGTCTGGTACATACCCAAACGACTCAAGAGTATGTCCACTGTGCCTACACGACCAAAGTTGTTAACATGGCCCGTATGCTCAAGTCATTGGGCCATGAGGTGTTTTTGTATGCAAGTGAAGAGAATGACGCACCCTGCGATGAATTGATTACTTGTATCAAAAAGCAGGAGCAGCGGCAACTTATTGGTATTGAACAGCCGACTGATAACCTGAAGGCAACGTTCGATTCCAACACACCGTATTGGCAATTATTCAACCGACGCATCATAGCTAATATAGCCAAACGGGCCCAACCTAAAGATTTTATACTGACATTTGCCGGCCTAGCCCATAAGCCTGTAGCAGATGTATTCCCTGCCCTCATGACTGTTGAGGCTGGGATAGGGTATTCAGGCGTTTTTTCAGCATACAGGGTATTCGAGAGTTACGCCTGGATGCATGTCATGTATGGTGCAACCCAGGGGTTTGACCAAGACGGGCGGTCATATGACGTAGTAATACCGAACGCTTACAATATTAAAGAGTTCCCTTTTAGCAAAAACAAGGATGATTACTTCTTATTTATAGGCCGCCTTATAGACCGAAAAGGTTACCAGATAGCAGTCGATGTTGCCAAGCTACTTGGCAAACGACTCGTTATTGCCGGGCAAGGACAACCGCCAAACTATGGTGAATACGTCGGGGTCGTAGGAGTGAAAGAGCGAGGACGTTTGATGAGCCGAGCTAAAGCCGTTTTTGTACCAACTCAGTACGTCGGTCCTTTTGAAGGTGTGTCAGTGGAAGCAAATTTATGCGGTACTCCTATTATTACAACTGATTGGGGTAGTTTTGCAGAGAATAATATACACGGCGTCACTGGTTATAGGACAAGAACGCTTGGAGAAGCAATATGGGCTGCCCAGAACGTGGGGCGGCTTGATCCGCGGATCATACGCAACTATGCTGTTGCCAACTTCAGCATGAACCGTGTTAAATACCAATACCAGGCATACTTTGAACAACTCATGGAATTATGGGGGCCGGGTTGGACTAGCGGCTGGAACGATGGTATTGCTAAATACAAACGTTACACGAAGTATCTCCCTATGGATAAGCTCAGGCCGGACACTAGTAATTCCTGATCAAATCGCAGTAAGAGGACATTCTGTAGATGGTTGGTGCTCTGACCGAATTATTGTCTTTAATACGTTCTTTTCTAAAGGCAGACCGTAACTGAGCTATCCATTAGGTATCCAGAGAACCGACTTTTGTGTCCTATCAAGCCGCTGTGGTGCCTCGCTGGCCACCTTTACCCTTTCGAAGCTTTATTATCCGTCTAACGATACCCCTCCGAATAATCATCCATAGCGCAAAACCGATGAGCAGCAGAATGACCAACCCAACAAGTATAAATTTCCACGGTATCACCCAGAACGACACGATGCCAGTAAGCGGCACTACCCGTTTGCCATTATTATAGACGAGGGTTAGCCGGGCGTAGTATTTACCGAAACGGATCTTCGAGAATGAAGACGATGTATTCCACTCCAACTTCTGGATCACTTTCCCCGACTTATCGGCTACTGGTTGCCCATTGACAATCTTATCTTTGTGTACCGGAAAACCGTCCGACCACTTCACTTTAAAATTGCGGTTCGAGTGTGGCAATACGTTGGACCCTGCGCTGTTGACATCCAAGGCCGCTATGGTCTTAGTGATATCTCTGTCCCTGCCAATGAAAATATTACCAATCGGAGCAAGATAAATATTACCGCCGTTGTGTATATTTACCGTAAAGGTCGTTGGTAAGTACTCGTAGACTTTCTTACTAACACTGAAATCAGCTACTTCTATCTGCCTTTCGGTTCCTGACTGCGTGTCGACTAACACCAGGATGGCATTGGAACCTTTGACAGTGTTTGTACCCGGTTTCGTCTGGGATTGGATAACTGGCTGGAAGACAACTACATAATAATAACCCAGTGATGCCTCTTTAGGCAGATCAATCGTCATCTTGACAGTATTGAATACTCCAGGCTGAGCGGTAAACGTGGACGGCGAGAAGTGCACCCAGCTCGCAGAAGGGTCACCAGGCTTGGGGTCGGTAATAACCGCAAGGCCCTCATCACCATCTGCCGCAAAGACCTGGAGCTTCATGTTAATCTCGACAGGCACTTTACTGTTGTTCTTCAGCTGCAGGTCTTTCGTAGTACTCTCGCCTGGCTTAATGACCAGGTCGAGTGTCACCGGAGAAGTCGTGAGACTAATGGCTGCCTCGGCAGCAGCCGCTTTTGGAGCGGGAAAGACAACAGCAACAGTGGTAAACAACAAAACAGCAGCCGCTACGCCAATAACCCTCCAGGATCTAATCATGCTTAGCAGTATACCAGACTGAAAGCCCTCCTGCACCAATTAATAAACAAGAAAAGGCTCCTGAAAGAGCCTTTTCTGTATTTTTGGTGAGCTGGATATTACTGAAGCTACTTGTGCTGTTAGAAGCTGCCAGCACCGATCACCGTGATGGTGTCAGTATAGTCAGCGGCTGGTGGTGTCGTTGCAGAGATATCTACAAGTTCACGCAAAGTGGTTGTCGCACCACTGGCTGCCGACGCGCTTGTCGCGATGTGGTTGAAAGCAGAGCTGCTGAGTCCACCACCCCTATTACTGCTTCCACCATACTCATAGTTAGTAGTGAAAAAGCTACTGACTCCAAGGGCATACTTCTCCGTACCTATCGAACCACCGTCCATGACCACGTTAGTTCCTGGTGTGACGCTGGGAATCGTATACGCGGCAGTACTAGAGTTTAGGCCGGCATTACTATCTTTGGCCCACAGATTCCAGCCGCTAGCGGCATTGGTGCTGATAGTTGCTACTACACCAGTTGAAACGGTGAGAGCTGTTGCTGACAAGGTACCGATCGAATCGGAAGTGAAGGGGTTGAGGGAGAAGGTGAAGGATGCTGCTATGATAGCTGCAATCGTAACAGTGCTGGTACTCGTTGCCAGTACATCAAAGGCAGCATTGTTGCTGTCGGCGCCAACCGTGACAAGTGCACTGTAGACACCTGCGGAACTTGGGTTAGTAATGGCGGTAACGGACGTGAGCACTGTACAATACGTTGTCGCTGACGATAGGGAGGTTATCCCAGTAACACTGATGGTATTACCAGATCCTGACGCACTGAGCGAACCAGGCAATACGGTAGCCGATGGATAGTAGTCTGTACAGCCGGCACTGGCTATTGTCTGGGAACCATCGACAGTACCGCCACTAAAGTTGTCGAAGTTGATGCTCATTGTTGTCGCGCCAGCAGATGCAGTTCTAAAGACAACTATAAAAGCCTGACCAGTACTGACTATCATCGGCGTGACGTTACTCGTACCACCGATTTGTAAAATGCTGGTGTTCGTCAAGGTGCCTGCAAATACCTTGGGCAGTAAAACAAGGTTAGCAACCAGGATGCTCATTATTACCGCCACGATTTGGAGTTTTTTCATCAATGCACTAACCTTCCGCACGTACTACGAGCTTAGGCATAAGCATAATATTTACTGTAGTCAATTGCAAGGCATGTATACCAGACTGAAAGCCCTCCTGCACCAATTAATAAACAAGAAAAGGCTCCTGAAAGAGCCTTTTCTGTATTTTTGGTGAGCTGG
>JBGTMJ010000017.1:0-2172 GCA_041743655.1 Saccharimonadales bacterium (SeqCode)
TAGTAACCTGGCCTGGCTTAAGCTTTTTAATGAAGGATACTTTGGAAAAGTCGTTGTAGCGGCGGGGGTAGTTTTCGATAAGGTCGCTTATGGCATGTATCTCCCATGCCGCTAATTTCTTAGCGGCACTACCCCCAACACCATTGATATATTTTACCGGGCTATCCCAACGCATATCTAATAAGTATACTTGCTGGACACAAGACCGGCATCCGCGACGATACTGATCTAGTTACGCCTTTTTAACAAGAAAGAAGATACTGGGGCCAAAATAGCTGTTGGCCAGTGCCGGTTGCAAAATTTTTTCTAAAGCGAGCATCAAGCTATGCGGCATAATTTTTTTTAGCAAGGGACTCCGTAAATTAGAAACAGACAGGCTTCGTTCCACTCTAAGCCCAGCGTGGGCAAATTGTTTAATAACAGTCTCTGGGTTGTGATTTACAAAGGGTATTTCATTTTCGTTACGATTCTTGGGAGAGCGTATGTCAGTTGGCTCGTTTGGCAACTTTTTACCTTTCATAAGGTATTTCAGACGGTTACGGGCATGGGCATAGTTCGCTACTTCGATGATAGCGTAACCGTTAGGAGATAAAATGCGGGCAATCTCAGCCAGTTCGCGCGTAGGGTCAGGCAAGTGATGCATTACTCTGACCATGGTGACTAAGTCCACCTCACCATCTTTGAACTGTAGATCATCAGCTTGCATCAGTTTGCGGTCTATTTCCGGATTGCCTTTTAGAAAATCACCCGCACTATCAATTTGCTTCTGGCTAGGCTCAGCTAGTACAACTTTATTCGCGTATTCCTCAAGCAGCGGGCACAGACGTCCGTAGCCACCCCCAACGTCAACGGCACTGTCAAAACGCTTATTGCCGAGTAGCCTCCTAATAGCTATTTGTTCTGAGTCATGTTCATACTTTCGCCCAGTCCAGTAGTCTCGGTAATTATGTTGAGAGTCGTTATACTGGTCGGCCCGTCGCTTTACATATTCTACAGAGATATCAGCCGGCTCGTGTTTCATATCTGCACAGTATAGCACTTAGAACCCGTCGCTACCTTCCTTCTGTTGCGTGCAAGCTGTCTGACGTAGCCTAAACAAGCATCGGGCGAGGAGGCGTACACTAGCTTGGTACAGGCCGCATGAGCAGCTTGGAGTTAGCGAGGAAGGTAGCAATTGGTCTTAGGCCAGCTCAACCAGAGCCGAGTCTTTGAAGGCTTTACCTTTTCTTATCAGCAAACGGTTATTCTGAAAATCGGACTTCTCGAGCAAGGGCTTGATTGTCTTTTGGTTATTGATGGCAATTGCGTTATCGGCCAGTAAGCGACGGGCCACAGTCTTGGATTCCGCCAGCCCAGTAGATACCAGTACGTTGGCTAACTCATCCCCAACCCGTACCGCTACATGAGGCAGCTCTGTCCGCATGATTGCCATTACTTTGTCGTTCGCTTCCGCAATAGACATATTGCCTGTGAGGCATTTTGTAACCAGTTCCGCAGCCTGCATGTCCTCGTCACCATGGACAATTCGGGTTACTTCTTGAGCTAAGCGAGTTTGGGCATGGCGGTATTTAGGGTTGGCACGATGTTTGACGGCAATATCGTCAATCTCCGCCCTATGTAGAAGCGTATATATCTTTAAGTAATATTCCACCCCTTCGTCATCGCAATTGATCCAAAACTGATAAAATTGCGTTGGTGATGTTAACGCTGGATCAAGCCATACAGCACCGTCTTCGGTTTTGCCGAACTTTTTGCCTGTCGCTTTGTTAATAACCAGCGGTGCAGACCACACGTGCGCTTCCTGGCCTGTAATACGACGAATCAACTCAACCCCCGCAATACTGTTACCCCACTGGTCCGAGCCACAAACCTGCAAGCTTGTACCATGTTTACGACTTAAGTGCAAGAAGTCATAGCCTTGGATCAAAGCATAACTGAACTCAGCATAGCTAATGCCTTTGCCTTCTCCTCCTAAGCGAGCCTGCACGAACTCACGCTGTAGCATCTGGCGCATGGGCACATGTTTGCCAACCTCGCGCAAAAACTGCAGATAGCCCATATCTTTGAACCAGTCATAGTTGTCAACTATAGCAAAAGGTTTTCCGGCAAAGATGCGCTTGTACTGCCTGACAATCCCTATTTTATTGCGCTCAATTTCGTCAAGTGATTTCA
>JBGTMJ010000018.1:0-81421 GCA_041743655.1 Saccharimonadales bacterium (SeqCode)
GGCACACGACTCATCCCAAGAAACAGCTCAGCTTCTTCCGAATCTGGCATGAACTACTACAGCAGGCCAGCTTACGCCGGCCTGCTGTTCTTCCGGATGGGTAGTTTCAATGTGTAGGTGGGTCAGGGTCCGTCCTTGTAAGACGTATAGATTGCTACTTGAAGCGTATAATTGACAGGATGGCTCTTTACAGACTCTATATAGATGAATCAGGGACACATAACTACCCAAAAAAGGGCGCGCGTATTAATACTGCAAAACAGTACTTATCCCTGACGGGTGTCATTATTGAAAACCAGTATTACAAAGATGTAATTCAACCAAAAGTACGTGAGATTAAACTACTCCTGGCAAGTGACCCTGATAATCTGCCTATCCTTCACAGAGAGGACATCCTTGCTAAACGAGGTGACTTTAATAAGTTGAACGACCCGGCCGTAAATAAGGAGTTTAATAAGTTAGTAGTCGAGCTTCTTGGAAACCATGACTATGTCTTATGCACAATTGTAGTTGATAAAATAGCGAACCTTAGCAGGTATGGTGAGGCGGCATTTCACCCTTACCACTACTGTTTAAATGTAATGTTAGAGAAATATACGCATTGCCTGCACACTCTTGGTGCAAAAGGTGATGTGATGGCTGAAGCCCGTGGAGGTCAAGACGACAAAAATCTCGAAAAAGAATATAAAAAGTTCTACAACCATGGTACACAGTTTCGATCTACCGAGTATGTTCAATCGGCGCTAACGTCTAGTGATATTAAAATCCGACGAAAGTCCGAAAGGATCGAAGGACTTGAAATAGCAGATTTGTTAACATTACCGAGCAAGATCGACGTCCTACACACATACAATGTAATACTAACGCTCGACGTTAACTTTCAGACGAAAATAATCCGAAAAATCCAGCCACGTTATCATCGCAATGGCGGAACAATAAAAGGCTATGGCAAGAAACTTCTGTAACAAATAAAAGAGGCCAGTATAACTGGCCCTTTTACGATGCCCATACGGGTCATCCCCCTGCGATAAACGCATTAAGTAAATTGTAACACTATTTCTTGTATTTATTGAGCATTTTATCAGGGGTAGAAGCCCAAAAAGCTTATGTAAAATTGTGTTACAAGAAATCGATATTTCAATTTTCGTATCAATTTAACGAGCATACAATGAAAATAGAATAAGCATATTGATGACGCTATTTCTATCTGTTACTTCGCAATTGTAGACAATTTGATACATAATTGGTATCATGGTTATGTAAACATTCGGAGGGTACGAATATGGACGTTGAAATCAAATTATCCGGTAGCGGCCTAGAATACACAGGTAACGTTACCCTTTTTCAAGCAACACAGATAATGGCCTTTATATCAAAGCCGACGGACCAAGAGATTGACATAGTTGGTTCTGGCGGTCAGCGCAGTATAGAATCGTCCATCCCTAAAAACGAACCTACTTCCAAAGCGTATGAATCACCTCGACAAGCAATCGACAAACTGGGAGCTAAGACCAATCCTCAAAAAATCGTAGCAATCGCCTTCTATTTAGGAGCTTCGAGTCAAAACGATCAGCTATTTACGATTGAGGAGATTCTGACTGGCTTTTCAAAGGCTGGTGCACCAACTCCTAAAAACATTACACGAGACTTAAAAGAAGCAGTCGGCGCAGGCTATATATACGCAGAAGACAAAAATACCTATAGGCTGCTATCGTTGACTGACGACGTAGTCACAGAGGGCTTTAAAAAGCAAAAGGCAAAACGACGCACCACCCCTAAACAGGCAGGCGACACAAAAAAGACCAAAGCGGTGGTTCGTGATGAAGTAAATGCTTTAAGTCTTCAAACTAGCATGGAAGGCTATGTTGATCTCTTTACTCTTAAGGTAAGAGGAGATCAGATCCTATGGCTAATACGTTATGCCAAGTCAAACGGTATAGCTGCGGCCAATCGTCAAGAAATCATATACATCGCAAAAAAAATGGGCGTGAATTTGGACTCGCAGAACTACGCGTCCTCAAATGCACCTAATACCAAGAATGGGTTTATCTCGCTTGAAGGTGATCTCATTGCTCTAACACCTAAAGGTGAAACCCATTTGAAAGATTACTCAAAGGATGAAAACTAGCCTCAGTACAATCGCCATAAGCGAATTATCAAAATCGATCGATGCTCGCCTTGCCGCACAACTTCTAGAGCAAGCTAAAGAGATTGAGGAGGCTTTTTCACTAAAAAAATGGAAGTACTCTCAGCTAGATGGCGGGCGCTTTTGTGAAGTGGCCTCAAGGATAATCTATGCAGCGGATAGCGCTAATACGAATTTAACAAAAACTGTCGATGACTGCATACGGTATGTAGAAAACGACCAGGCTCAGCACCATCATAATGACAGGCAGGCACTCATCCATATATCAAAGATCATCAAGGCTGCTTACAAACTTAGAAGCCAGCGTGGTGCCGTTCACGTTACTCCAAAATACACGGCAGACGAACTTGATGCTAGGTTTATATTAGAGTGCTGCCGCTGGATACTCGCAGATATTTTGCGACTTTTTGCTGGGACATCTAAAAACGAGATTGTTCAGTTAATACAAGAGCTCGCTGTCTGGCCAGTGCCTTTAGTGAGGGAGTATGAAGGTAAAATATTACTCCAGGACACAACATTTACCACTGAGGAAGAAGTGTTGGCTATTCTTTACTACGGACCAGGTGAGGGGTTAACGCTCCCTGAGATTATTAAATCAACTCCAAAAGATCAATCCGGTGTCAGAAGATACGTTAGGGCAATGCTTGGAGCAAAAAAACGAAACTTAATAGCGGTCGGCGATAAGTTTCGTATAACATATCTTGGGATACAGAGAATTGAAAAAGTAGTACAGGTAAAAGTTGAGTCTTAATGCGATAAGTTCCACTGCTACACGCTACTGTACTGTATATCCTTACCACTACTGATTACAGCCTTCCAGCGTACTACTTCACTACAGATTAAGTTCCATTGCGAAACTACGTACTTTACCAAAAGAATATTTTAGAACAGCTTGGTCTGGGCACGTTTTTGTGCGTTTCTTTGGATTTTATGCTTTTGGTTGGCCATTTGGGGGTCGATCGTGCGGGGCAATACATATGGTAAGAGTTCAGTAACAAAACTTGATGGGTGGGTGGGCTTACCGGCACGACGTTGGGTGTAGATGATATCCAGGTCTTCGCGGGCGCGGGTGGTGGCGACGTAGAAAAGTCGGCGTTCTTCGGCTATATCGCCTTGGCTTGTGCCGCGGATAAGGGGTAATATACCCTGTTCTGCACCGATTAGGAAGACCCGGGAAAATTCCAGACCTTTGGCGGCGTGGATGGTGAGGAGGGTGACCGCTTCTGCTGCAGGGTCGTAGAACTCCTGGTCGGCAAGGGAGTGGATGTATTCGAGATATGTAGAAATAGGTTGGTCATCAAAACGTAAAAGTGTGTGCATGAACTGTTGTGCGTCACGATGATGCTCTGGCTTGTCGATAGCCAGCAACTTGATAATCTCGTTTGCTAGTTGCGAAAGCGTCAGACCAGCCTGCGACGCTTTTAATGGTTCAAGCAATGTCTGCACCTGTGATGTTGTCGTGCCTTTAACTATTGGCAATTCACCTTCGCCTGCAACATAGGCAAGGATGATAATGATGATTTCGATATAAGGCTTCTGGTATGGTGAGCCTTCACCTGCTACTTGGTACGGAATTCCCGATTCTTCCAGGTTCCGCTGCACGATTGCGGCAGTAGCATGCGTGCGGTAGAGTACGGCAAAGTCCTGGAATGTCCGTTTTTGTGCTGACGTGTGGTGTTGGCTGCTTTTTAGGAAGTCGCTGCCACCAAGTTCTTGTTCGATGCGGTCTATCACCCACTGGGCTTCGCTGTATTCGTTGAGTACCTCTACTGCCTGCACCTTGCCCGCTTGCGTTGTGTAAGCAGTGAGGGCAGGTGAGTCCGGGAAGATTGCATTAGCAAGCTGCACTATCTCGGGTGTTGACCGGTAGTTGGTGGTAAGCGTTATGGAACGCGTGTTTGGCCATTCCTGTTTGAACCTGTCAAAGACCGCGGCGTCTGCCCCACGGAAACCGTAGATTGACTGCAAAGGATCGCCTATGACGAACAGATTGCCAGATGGGCTTAACAACTTGAGCAGTGCGTATTGGATATCATTAGTATCTTGGAATTCATCAACGAGGATATGCAGATATTGTTGTTGCAAACGGGTGCGTACGTTTTCATCCTCATGAAGTAGCTTGTAAGCGTTTTGCAATACGTCATCAAAATCCCAGAGGTTTTGCTGGGCAAGTTCAAAATTATACGTTTCTACTAAGCGTCGTATGTTAGGATCATCTGGTTGTCGTGCGGCGTTTTTGGCGCGTGAAATGCATAGAGCCAAGTCACGGGCTGACATACCCTTGCCTTGGCCTGACTTTTTGAGCGAGGCTATAATGAGGTTACGCTGCCCAGCGGTTACAAAAACTGGTGGTTTCTCTTGTTGTTCGGCCAGTATTTGCAAGCAGAACGCATGGAACGTGGTAATAAGCGGCGTTTGCTTGCCTGGCAATAATGCGGCTACACGTTCGCGCATTTCTTTGGCGGCTTTGTTGGTGAATGTCACCGCCAGGATACTAGTGGGGGAAGCTTTACGCTCCTGGATAAGGTATGCAATACGCGTGGTGAGCGTTTTGGTTTTACCGGTGCCCGGGCCGGCGATAATGCATATTGGGCCATCGGGGGTTTCAACTGCTTTGCGCTGCGCATCGTTCAGTTCGGTTTTTGTGCTCATATTAGCGTTAGTTGGTTGGTCGTTTCCTGCCGTTCAGCCGCATCCCGAAACACTTTAATCGTGCCGAATACGCCGTCAAAACCTGGTTCACGGTATACTTCGTTTGCCCGGATGCGTTCCACAGCCAGAGCAGCCATCTGCGAGTGCACGGCAATTTTGTCGATTGGGACGTTGCGTAAGATATCAAATTCGCTGCCAAGGGCAGTAATGAGCCGGTGATATTCATCCACAACTGCTTTGCCGGATACGGACTTTACACCGCGTAGTTCTGCCAGTACTTCGGCGAGCGGCACGATGTATTCGGTCTGTTTATCTAGTTCGCTTTTTGTGCGGTCACTAAGTTCTCCTACGCGATAATTGACACCTACCACCAGTGGTTTGCCACACGTCGGGCAGATGCCGTTATGTGCTTTAGTCTGTTCGGGTGTGAACCGTATACCACATACGCGATGGCCGTCGCTGTGGTATTTGCCCTCTTCGGGGAAAAACTCAATCGTGCCTTTCAGCCGTTTGTCGTTGGTCTTGATTGCCCCAATAACATCACTATACGTTGGCTCGGCAGTTACTACGGTGGCTTCCCGGCCCAGTTTTTGCGGTGAATGCGCGTCGGAATGTGAAGTAATAGTGACATTATCCAGATTACTCACCTGGCGGTTCATTGACGGATCAGATGACAAGCCGGTTTCTATGGCCTTAATTTCCGGTGCTAATTCCTCGTATGCTTCTTCGATAGAATCAAAGCCGGATTTAGAGCCGAACATGCCGAACCAAGGGGTCCAGATGTGCGCTGGAATATACAGCGCATCCGGGTCTGATTCAAGTGTATGGCGGAGCAGTTCCTTGGAATCCAGCCCCAATATCGGGCGACCATCGGCTTTAAGGTTGCCAATGCGCTCCAAGCGGGCGTTCAGTTCGCTGACACCTTTGAACGTTGGCATGATTACCAGCTGGTGCAGTTTGCGTACTTTCTCACCTTTTTTGTAAATAGTGGCAATCTCGACAGTGGGTACAAAACGGATGAGTTCGCTGCGTACACTTGGTGGCAAGGAGTTATCAATCTCTTGGGCAATGCTATCTTTGAGTTTGTAGAACCCGCCTTCGGTTGGCTCCAGCTTTTCCCGGATTTCACTCAGCCATTCCGGATGGGTAAAGTCACCGGTACCAATAATATTGATGCCTTTTATTTTGCCCCAGCGATACAGCCCTTCAAGCGTAGACTCCTTGCTGGTAGCACGGGAATAATGCGAATGGGTATGCACGTCAACAATCAGCTCGGCCATAAACCTATTATAACCTGCGGTTAGTTAGCGTCACGTCGTGAGAATAGGAACCAGGCAATAAGCCAGCCAGCTGCGAGGTATACGCCAAACAGCATTGCAGCTTTGTTGTAGGCCAAGGATGATGACAGCATCATGGGGTTGCCTATCACCTGCTCAATTGCCGAGAACGGCAAATACTTGGTGTTCTCCTTAAGAACAAGACCGAGCAACGGTTCGATGGTAATAGGAGCCAGTAGGAGCGTAACAAGCGCTCCGACAACGTGCCTGAACAAAACACCAAGCAATAAGCCAGTCATGGCATAGGCCCACATGTAGAATGTAAGGCGCCATATGATCTCGCTGAAGAAGAACTGCTGGGTGACGAGTTCATTGCCTTTGATAGTGGTTCCAAGCCACGCCATCGCAACAGCAAACAGCACAGCGAAAGCCGTAAACGCCAACACATAGGTGGTCACTACAGCCATTTTTGAGAGAAGTGCCTTGCTCCTGCTATTTGATGCGGTAAGGGTATACATGATGGTGTTATAACGGTATTCATGCGTCACCAGCAGAACAGCGATAATCGTCGTGAACAGGGATATTGCCTGCACTGTTGTCTTTGCAGCGTCCATAAACAGATGGTGATCGCCTGGCTCTCCCTTATATCCCAGTGCCCAGAAACTGATAAAGCCTGCCAGGAGTAAAGCGAATCCGGAAATAATGTACGTTGAACGTATGGTGAACAACTTGCGAAATTCGGACCGTAGTGATGGAGTCATGACTTCCCTCTCTTTTTACTGGTGCTGCGGTACTCTTGCGAATCTGCGGTGAGCTCCAGGAATGCGTCTTCCAGTGAAGCCGTATGGTTTGTTAACTCTAAGACGGGCACACCGGCATTAAATGCTAACCTGCCCACCTCGTCAGTCTTTGCGCCAGATACAGAAAGGCCGCCATCCTGTTTGGTTACAATCAGCTTAGCGTTCTGTAAGGTCCTTTCCAATTTTGCAAGGTTCTGGGCACGCACGAAGATACCGGAATGGGTACTGCCGGACAGAATCGCACTCATGGACGTGCTGGCAATGAGTTTCCCTTTACCAATCACTACGATATTGTCAGCCATCTGGGACATCTCACTGAGCAAATGGCTGGAAACAAATACTGCGTTGTCCCCGGCTGCATAATCCTTAATAAACTGGCGTAGCCAGGCAATACCTTCCGGGTCAAGGCCGTTTGCCGGCTCATCCAATAGCAAATACTTTGGTTTGCCCAGGATTGCCGCAGCAATACCGAGGCGCTGGCTCATCCCCAGCGAGAACTTGCCTGGCTTCTTTTTGGCAACTTCTTTGAGGCCAACAATATCCAGAACTTCGTCTACACGGTTGTCGTCAATGCCGCCAGCAGCTGCCAGTACCCGCAAGTGGCGGCGGGCTGTACGCGTCGGATGGAAGGCTTTTGCTTCAAGCAATATGCCTACGACTTGTGAGGGCTTGGCATACTCGTGCAGCCGCTTGCCATCGAAAGTTGTAGTACCACGGCCGTTATCCAATCCCAGCATCAAGCGCATGGTTGTAGATTTACCCGCGCCATTAGGGCCTAAAAAGCCCGTGACCTTGCCGGTTTCGACTTCGAAAGAAATGTCATCAACTGCTACTTTTTTGCGGTATCTTTTGTAAAGACTCTTTGCTCGTATCACGAATAGGTATTATAAGGCCCTTTGGTGGCTTTGCCTACCTATGCTTGTTCTAGTAAAGCCAGCAGCTCTTCAGCAGTCCTGGCGGCCATCAGTTTTTCGCGCAGTTCTTTGGCACCGTCAAAGCCGTTAATGTAGACTTTGCAGAATTTGTTGAGGGTGGCGATGCGCCGGTCTTCGTCCGTCCAGGTTTCGGCAAAAAGCGTCACATGGCGTTTGTAGATTGCTACACGCTGCTCCTTGGTGTATTGCTCCCAGGGGCTTTGTTCGGCAAAAGCAAACGGGTCATGGAAGACACCACGGCCAATCATAATGCCGTCTACATTGTATTCCTTGGCCAGTTGTAATCCGTGCCTGCGATCCTTCACATCTCCATTGCCGATAATGAGCGTTTGCGGGGCAAGACGATCTCGCAGTTTGACTATTTCGCCAATGTGGTCCCACTGCGCGGGTACATCACTCATTTCTTTACGTGTGCGGCCATGAATGCTGAGCATAACCAGATTTTGCTGGAGCAGGAACTCGTGCCAGGACAAATCTATCGTGTTGAAACCAAGACGTGTCTTAACGCTCACCGGCACCTCGGCACCCGCACCTTCCTGTGTAGCTTGGATAATTTCCAGTGCCAGGTCACGGTTATTAATGAGCGCACTGCAAGACCCGTTTTTGACCACTGTCTTGTCTGGGCAGCCCATGTTTATGTCTATGCCGGCAAAACCCATTGCAACCAGCTCTTCAGCGGTCTTACGGTATTTTTCCGGGTCGTTCCCCCAGAGTTGGGCAATAATAGGCTGTTCCTGGTCTGTAAACTGTATACGTTTCATGAGCCGTGGGCGGCCAAGGCTCTGTAAGCCATCAACATTCACAAACTCAGTAAAAAACATATCCGGCCGGGCGCATTCGGCAACGATGCGGCGGAATACCGTATCCGTTACATCATCCATTGGCGCCAATACAAAAAAGGGCCTTGAAAGCCTATCCAGGAAATTCATAAGTAAGGTGCTCGGGATAATGATATTTTCTTAGAGGAACACTGCCGAGTTTACGTGCCACGCGGTTTAACAAAGTTTTCCGGGTCTCACGTGGATCTACATTATGGGAACCCCAGTAGTACATTCTAAAAAATCCCCATCGAGTCAAAATTTCATCTTTGGTGAGAGGTTTGCCCATGAACTCTTGGCTTATCGCAAAGAACTTAAATGAATCCTCGCCGTATTCTACAGCTTTGGCTTTGGTATTATTTAAATAAGCATCAGCCTCAACCCCTTTATCTTCTCTGATTTGCTGCTTTACAAGGTTGTTCTTACCTAAAGCTGTGTTGCGGTTTTCAAGTCCGAATAGGTTTAGTGAATTCCATTCAAACGCTATGCTCATAATCCCCCGCTTGGCTATGGTTGATTCAGACCGCAGGAGTTTTTCAAGCACATACGGTTGAGAATTCTGGGACGCAGTTAAACCTAAGTCGACTTGCGCACCTACAATCTCACTTGTTTGGGTTACTCCGTGGGACATAGTAACTATACTATAACACTTTGGCTATTTTTATCAAATCGTAGGCTACTGGAATTTCTACTCCCAACGGAAGACGCGAAAGGCGATGGCGTAAATGACGATGAGCCAGACGCCGAGTATGCCGATTTGCGGGGCGACATCTATCAAACCCTTGCCTTCGGTGGCAATCAGGCGGATGCCGTCTATAACCGGGGCAAGCGGAATGAAGTTAGATACATTTTGCAGCCATTCGGGCATTAAGAAGCGCGGGAAAAACGTTCCGGATAAGAACATCATGGGGAAGACGATGATGTTTGCCAGTGGTGCCACTTGCCGTTCATTCTTCGCCCAGCCCCCTAATGCCAGGCCAATGCCCAGGATTGTGATGATACCCAAGGAAATGAAAAGTGTTAGCTCCAACCAATTACCAACAATACTAAGGTCAAATACTGCCATAGCAACTGCAAACATAATACCAACCGATATAAGGCCTAGAATAACCTGGGTAATGACAGTAGAAACGAAATATTGCCACACTCTCAGCGGCGTGGTGTGCAGACGGCGTAAGATGCCTTGCTTCTTAAGTTCCGGGAAAACATTGACCGGCCCAAAGATGCCCAGGCCGATAATGGCAAAGCCCAGTAGCCCTGAGAACGTGTAATCAAACTGGCTTAAGCCCTTTTGATTGCTTTGCTTGCCTTCCACTACGAATGGGGTCGGAGCCTGTACGAACTTGTTATTGATGCCCTCGAATTGTGCCTGCAACAGGGAAACGAGCGTCCGTCCGGCCTGTTCGTTGTTCTGCGTGAAGTGTACTTCGGCCTTACCGCTGGGGAACTGCTGGCCTTCCTGAATATCTCCAAAGTCAGAAGGAAGCACGATCGTTCCATCAAGCTGGCTGCGGCTCATCTTTTCCGTTGCCTGGTCAAGTGAAGCGACGTCTTTATCAATCTCAAAAACCTTTTGCTTGCTCAAGTCACGCGCAAAGTCCTTGGCAAACTGGCTGTCCGATTGGTTGACCAAGGCAACTCTGAAACTAATACTGTTGTCGTTGCTAAAAATGCCGCCAAAGACGAAAAGAAAAATCAATGGAAAGAGGATGGTAAAGAAGATTGCCAGGCGGTCACGAAAGAACCGTTTGGTATTCAGCAAAGTAAAAATCCAGATAGTATAGAATGATTTTTGCATAACTACTCCCGAAGTCCTTTACCTGTCATATCAATAAATACATCTTCAAGGTTGGCTTGCTCGACGTGCCGTGTCTTCTTGAAACCACGGGCCAGTAACTTCTTAATGAGGTTAGCGGGCGAGTCAATAACTTTCATCTCACCGTTGTCCATAATGGCAACCCTGTCACAGAGCAGCTCGGCTTCATCCATATAGTGCGTGGTCATAATGACCGTTACACCTTGGTCACGCACGTTCTCTACAAGTTCCCATAAGTTGCGGCGTGCCTGCGGGTCCAACCCTGTCGTTGGCTCGTCCATAAACAGTATTTTTGGTTTGTGTACGAGCGCCACTGCAATACTCAAACGTTGCTTCTGGCCACCCGAAAGATTCTCTACATAGCTATTGGCTTTGTCGCCCAGATCGACGTCATTCAGAAATTGCATAGGATCGATGTGCTCACCATACGCTGCAGCAAACAGCTTAATGGTTTCAGTAAGCTTTGTCTTATCCTGGAACGCCGGAGACTGTGGCTGCACGCCAATAATCCTGCGCACGTCGTTCGGGCGGGATGCTACGTCGATACCATCAATGCTAGCCGACCCGCTGTCTATCGGGCGCATTGCTTCGATCATTTCCAGCGTTGTGGTCTTGCCTGCACCGTTCGGCCCTAAAGTGCCAAAAATTTCACCTTCTTTAACCTCAAAGCTAACGCCATTGACGACCTTACGGTTATCATACGTTTTCTGAAGATTAGTCACTTTTAAGATAGTCTTGCTCATATTCAGTTTAACTATACCACTCAGCGAGGTCAGACATAAAAACAGAACACCCCCGGGTATTACCCTGAAGGTGCTCTAATTAAAAGCGTCGAAACTAGCCGCGCTTGACGGTCAAAAAGCCGTTCCGTGGGTTTTCGTTGACAACGAAACCAGTAGGAATGCTAGCGACAGCTTCTGGGCGCTCGTCTTTACTAAAGTAGTAAATTGTCTGCAGTTTGCCACCGCGAAGTGTGACTTCCTTTGAGTTAAGGTAGTACTTTACGCCCTTGGAGTTTGTGTGACTGTATGCCATTGCTGATTTTCTCCCTCTCTTGAATGACTTAGTGATAGTACCCCTACCATACTCTGACAGTTTTTCGTTTGTCAACTATTTTTCATATCTGGTGGCCAACTTATATCAGAAAAGCATCGTTATCGTGTTGCGCATGCAAGCTATTGTGTATTACACTTATCCTTATACAGAAATATTTTAAGGGTGAGGAGCCGTAAGATTATGGATTTTTTACGTCGCGGGGCTAATGACCAGCCACAAGCTGCTAGGAATAATGGTGTAGGGCACAGCCCGACGGTTGGTACTGTTGGAGAAGTTAACAGGCCCAAGCATACAACGAGTGGGGGGCAGGTCCCTGGTTGGTTGCGAGCTGCTTTTGTAATCTTACTAACTTCGTTAGTTATTCTTGCTTTGGCTGCCATAACACTGCTCTACTTTGGCAAAACACATGAGGCAGATTTAATAGATAGCAAGCGACAGCAAGCGATTTTCTTGACGAATGGTCAGGTTTACTTCGGTAAAATAAAAGGGCTTAATCCACAGTACGTAAATCTGACGGATATTTACTACCTAAACTCACAGACCAATTCTGACGAGGCCGCCGATAAACAAACGCCTAACTTGTCGCTTGTAAAGCTGGGTTGTGAACTCCATGGTCCGCAAGATCAAATGATTATCAATCGCCAACAGCTTAGCTTCTGGGAGAACCTAAGCAATGAAGGCAAAGTTGCTAAGGCAATCAGCCAGTGGAAGTCTGAAAATCCAGAAGGTCAAAAGTGTACAGATACCAGTAACAGCACGCAGCAAAGCCCAGGTGCACCTACCGGCACTACAGCCCCTGCACCCAAACCCAGCGACAATACACAGAATTAATAAAACGGTCTAAAACGACTTATAGCATATAGTCCCTGAAACATGGGACATATGTATTTCTGGCTGTATCTAGCTTGTTAGCCTCTTGAGGATCATCACCAAGACTAAACGGACAACCAGGGTTATGAATAAGATTGTACTCGCTACCATACTATACCCAGCAGTGTCCGGTGACCAGTTGGGCGAAACAAAGTCAAACTTATACATGGCGCTCGGCACCTCTCGTTCCTGGGCGTTATGCTCGCTGACATACTGTTCAATACAGGGCACCCGACTGCTACCCGAGAAACTGTCTGGGTGCTGTTGCTCACAATACCCTTGCGCAGCAGTATAGACTTGGGCGTTTGTCTTCTTAACACGATCCTTCTCGACCTGCTGCAAACGTTGGTACGTATGTTTCAGTTGTATCGGAGGGTACACACTATCGCCGGTGGCCAATCCGGTATTCATGTGCGAGTGCACATGGGAACGTAAGCCTTGTAGCGCCGTTTCAATATCGCCGCCAGCTTTATCAGCAACATATACTGCCTCACGAAGCTGCACCATACGGAGGTTATTAGCACGCAAAGCAACCATACATACTAATATGCTTAGTATGAGGGGCACTAACAAGTACCGCACATGGATTGACTTAGTGCGTACCAATAAATGATGGAGGGCTTTTTTATTCATGTTAGTTTTTGCTCTTAGACCGTAACCAGTTTATCACAGAATAGTGGTAGAACACCTATGGTAGACTACTATTATGCACGTCTATTTTTCGGGCATTGGAGGCACTGCTATCGGGCCGTTGGCACTTATTGCCTATAAAGCCGGATTAACAGTTTCAGGGTCTGACAAGCAGCATAATCTTTACATTGATTCCTTAAAGAAGTACGGCATAGATGCGATACACATTGGGCAAGGGTACGAAGAAATTGCTGCTGTTCATACCAGACGACCAATCGACTGGTATGTATATACTTCGGCATTACCCATGGAACAACCGGACGCACCGGAACTACGTTTTTGCAAAGAGCATGGTATCAAAGCAACGAAGCGTGATGAGTTTTTGAATTTCCTGCTTACTGATAAAAAGTTGAAGCTCATCGCTATAGCCGGTACACACGGCAAGACTACCACTACCGCCATGACTATCTGGCTTATGCAACAATTAGGCATTCCTATCAGTTACTCGGTAGGTGCCAAAATGAGTTTTGGCGATATGGGAGAATTTGATCCGGCAAGTGAATACTTTGTGTACGAAGCTGATGAATTTGATCACAATTTTCTGGCATTCCACCCTCATATGTCGCTCATTACCGGACTAGATTGGGACCACCCTGATATTTACCCAACACGAGAAGACTATATTAAGGCCTTTAGCACCTTCTTAGGCCAGTGCGAACAAACAGTGTTGTGGCAAGAAGATGCGAAACAGCTTGGCGTCAAAGAGACACAGCGCCAGACCATTCTGCCGGACGACACACAGTTATTGGCAGATATACACCTTGCTGGTTTGGTTAACAGACGGGATGCGCTCCTTGTTGCCGTTGCTATAGAGAAACTTACCGGCAAACCCAAGGAAGAGTTACTGGGACACCTTAATAGTTTCCCGGGCATTGGCCGTCGTTTTGAGCAAATCGTACCCAATGTGTATAGCGATTACGCACACACTCCGGCTAAAATCAGAGGCGCCTTACAACTGGCCCAGGAAGTGGCAAACAATAACAACGTTGTCGTCGTTTACGAAGGCTTGCACAATACCCGGCAACACTTCATAAAAGAGGACCTGAAAGATCTATTCAATGATGTCAAGCAGTTGTATGTAGTACCTATTTATCTGGCCCGCGAAGACCCCAACTTGCCCTTGCTGACTCCTGAAGACCTTATTGACCTGCTTAGTCCGAAAGTACAACCACATGTTCAATCCGCCATGCTCGATAACAACCTCGCCGAACAGATCAGGCAGCATGCCAAGCAGGGCGACACGGTACTGTGTATCAGCGCAGGAGGAGGCAATAGTTTGGACGAATGGTTACGGAAAACGTTCTCATCCCTAGAAACTTAGGCAAATGCCGCTATAAAGAACGCAGCGATAATCAGTAGCGACATCGCCCAGAGCCAGCCGTTTGACATGCCTGGTATCACCTGTTTTTTTGGTTCAGCAAGTTGGTGTTGAGGATCAGTGTATGAGCTTTGGCCTGATAGTGGCGGTAACGTTGGGCTGACCATACCACTACTTGGTAAGCCATCAGAGCGCATGACAGGATAGGCTTGGTTTTGTTGCTGGGAGACAACACTAGAACCAGCTGCAGCCACAGGCATTTCTTCACGGAGCACTTCTTGTCGGCGTTCCCTTTGATACCCTTCGCCATACTTGATGGCTTCACTCACTGCATGGCCATGCTCAACGACAATCTCATGCCAGGTACTGCGCTCTCTGTGTTGGTTTGGTTTTAATGCCAGTGGTGGTTGATCTGTAGATTCAGGTACACCTCCTACATCTTTATCTTTCGCTAAATACTCGCGCCTTGACTCTGCTACAAAGCGTTGTTGCTCAGTAGCAATCTGTTGTTGCTTCTCTGTTAGCTGGGCAGTATCGAATCTTCTATGTTGTTCTTGGGATCTCTGACTCTGCTCTATCTGCTGGCTCAGGTCGTTCTTCAGGTTACGGTCTGCCCATCTTCGGGCGAAGGATTCCCAAATAACGAGCAGTGTCGGTAGCAAGCCACCTATATTATGACTCCTCTCGTGTACGATGACAGGACGTTCTATAGGTATCGCTGGCGGCGGAGAATCGGCGTATATTTCGCGACCTCCTGGTGCTGAGTTTGAGTATGGAGAATATCCGTTCATCAACTTCTCGCCCGGTTGTGCAGGTATCTGCGCTGTAGATTGGTAAGCTTCCCCGAAGCCATCATCTTCTACAAACGACTCACCATGTTTTAGCTCTACAGAGGATGATTGGTAGGCTGGTGTCTCTTGCCGGGCATAATTATATCGTTTGTTTTCCTGTCCCGAGTACGTATCAGCATGCATAAAATTGTTGAACTCTACAGGTTCTTGTGAGGGGAGCTCATGCTGTCGGGGGGCAATGGGTGGTAGGTCATCTAGTTTGTTGCCAGAGAGTTCTGGTAACGCAGCAGCAGCTGAAGGGTCAAGTTCTTCCCTTTCACTTTCGTCTTCTGCAGGTGACGCAGCCGTTTCGGTGGGGACTACAGTTTTGTGCTTATCTGGCCGTCTCTTTTCTGGCTGCGGCTGAACTACCTGTTCTTTATCCTTAGATTCATCCTCGTCCTCCTTGTCTTCATCTTCTTCGTCTTCAACGCTTTTCTCACTATCCGTCGCTTTGGCTTCTACCACTGCCCGCCCGAGCGTTGCTTCATAGGAGCCACGCCAGATAATACCTTCATGTGGGATAGGAGCAGAGGGAAAATGGTTACCGTTTTGTGCTGCTGGGGGTTTTTGTTGCAGTGACCCAGTGATACCGGCACCGTACCTAGTAGGTTTTTTACCTTTACTATCGTCGTCAGTGTCTTCTGACTGGTAGGATGTCTGCTGTTCCATGTTCTTAAGTGGCTAGTTTTTCGGTTATTACTTAGATGTGATCTATTATACCGCGTCAAGGAAAATACCTGTACAAGAATATCTCAATGTTTGCAAGATTGCTCGTTTGTATACGTCAGAGTAATGATGCTTTTTCCACAAACTAACCTTCCTGTTTAACTTATGAGCTAGGCTCGCTTTTGGTATGCATCAAGACTAGCGCATCCCTTGGGAATCGAGGTATATAATCACTGCCAGGAAAGCAAGTATGCCCATTACTAGTATCGTAACTATCACGGTAGCCACTGGAGCTGGCTGAATCGGACCTTTGGGCGTGGTAGCAGGGTTCGCTTCTTTTTTAACTGGCACCGGTGAAGCAGGTGTCGTCTGTTGTGGGGGAGTGGCAGTGGGATTAATCTGAGATGCTACCCCAGAGGCCTTAGGAGGTTCATGCATAGTCAACACTTCAGAAGTCGCACTTCGAGGGGGAGAAGCGACGTCCATGACTGGTTTTTGAAGTGAGTTCGGGTGCATATTGGTTTATGCTCATTGTAGCACGTCACATACTGAGCAAGGCAGAAACCACAGAGCGGGGTTATGTTAGTATGGCTGAGCAAACCCGTATGTTGCCGCTACGTCAGCAATCTTACGGACCGAACCACCATCAGGACTAGCCACGTAATCGGCAATTTCCGCTCCGTTGGCAATTCGGTAGATAATCGCCTTACTGCCTATCCAGCGCAACGGGTTAGTTATCCCGTCTTGGGAATGTAATACTTTGCTGGTCCCTTTTGCAGTGTCATAGAGCATCAGAACCCCTTTGCCATTTTGTGTATCGGACCAAACACTTCGGCCATTGCCGCCTGGTTCATCAACAAAAGCGTACGCAACAATTCGGGGCGGGGCAACAGTACTAATAAGCTGCTCGTTTCGCAAGTCATACGTAAACCAGGCGTCTGGAGTCTGCAAGTTGAACACATTGTAGCTGGTTCTTAGCCCAGTCCAAACTTCATCTTTGGACAGCCTTTTCCGTGCCGTGCCGTCTGGTTTTACGACAAATAAGCCAAGGGTTGCACTTGGGTCGGTGCTCGACATGGCGTAATATATACGGTCTGCTGCACTCAAAACTGCATTGAACTGGTTAGCAGTTGCCAGCTGGGTGCGCGAGTTGGAGACAGGGTTGTAAGACAATATTCTATTACGCTGTGGGTTAGCACCACTAGCTCCGGCAATTGTTGAACGATATATCAACCGGTCACCAGTCCAATCCACTAATTGGATCTGTTCAGCCCGATCAACTGCAGAGCTTGCACCGGTAGATACATTAATGATAGTTAAGGTTCGCAGCAGATAGCCATCTTGATCACGCACATTATCACGTGTTGACACCAGCGCCACATGGGTACCGCCAGTATTAACAACCAGGCTTATATTTGATTCTTCGGTACCGGTACCTGCCAAGAGTAACTTTTTATCTTTACCGTCAAGGTCCGTCGCATACACGTCATACTTACCACTTTGTTTGGATACGAACACCGCTCTGCCAGCAGGCACCAGCATCACTTCCGGCACCGAGCTAGTAGCGACATCCAGCAGAACCGTCTCGTTGCGATATCCTGGCGCACTAAAGACTACTGGCAAATCTGCGCCATCCACGCTATCCAGAGTCAATGTCGCCTTACCTCCTTTGTCCGACAAGGCGTTCGCCTCTTCACTGCCAGCCTCTGCTCCGGCTATAGGTTTACCGGACACATAGTCCTTAACCAGGACAACGTATCTCAATCCAGTAGCCTTAAGCACATGAGTTCCCAAGGGATTACTACCCCAACCAATAGTGACGGGCTGTTCATACGCTGCAAAGGCGAGACGTTTAATGGACAGGGTATAGCGACCTAGCTTTAGCTTACTAAGCTTTGCAACTCCCTCGCGGTTCGTGAGAGACTGTTGTGCACCCAATCTTACAGTGACATTCTTAAGGGGCAGCTGCGTAGTAGCGTCTAGCACTGTCACCGAAGCAGCGCTACGCACACCGGCACTGTTAAGCATGAAGTACCGTGATTCAGGCATGGATGCAGCTAGCACTATCGACAGACTACATAAGAGAAGCGTAATCGTTCGCGCCCGTTTATTACGCCACCAGGCTCGCAAGAAGTGTTTTAAGCTACGTTCTGTTTTAATGGCAGGTAATACTTTTGGTGTGTTGTCTTGGACCGCCAGTAAAGCATCGCTTTCCTTGCTGACGATATCGGCAACGTCGGCTTCAGTCTCGGTATCATTAATATCTACGGACTCGCGAAAGAGTTGTTCCTCATCCACTGTAACTTCTGAGTCTGACCCGTGATGCAGCCCAAACTCTTTGGCCACCTCTGGTGGTAACTCGGGTGCGGAATTCTGATTTGCTCCTAGTTTGATGGAAGCGGTTGTAGATTGAGCAGGCCGATCAAGAGCTTCTTCAGCTACTGGCTGCTCGCTGTCGTCTATACTTCCGGTTGCCATGGGTTTTTGTCCTAAATGATTATTCTTCCTTAATTCTAACAAAATGCTGTTTCAAAAAGCCCGTGAAATAGTATGCCCTTTTTAATTAATAATCATGGATTGAAATATAGATTTTATAGGCTTACCGAATGACACATCTTCCCACATTGTTGTCGTAATGCCCAAGGGACTACCTTCACCACTGCAGCTGCTATTGACACATGTTAGAAACGTTACGCTCACTACAGGGTCAACAGGTACAAAGTCAGCCTTTGGTATGGCTTGGCCGACTTTATAGCCAACGTCACCAGTAATAAACACGCCGTCAAGACCGCCTGGTTGTGTTGAACTGGCATACTGTAAGAAACTTAGATAGGTAGAGCCCCGCTGTACTGAACTGGGTCTCGTATAGGCTATCTTTTCGGATTCGCGTACAGCCACAGCATTGCCCTTATCAAATTCTGGCTGGGGCTGTTGTTTGTTACGAATAGTAAAGGCTACTTGTGCCAGTACTTTCCGCCCACTAGCTTCCTTGAGCCGTAACGCAGGCGAAACCAGGTCCAACCTACCTTTGTCAGTAGCCTCAGTTACTGTCCAATCTTCCGGATAATCAAACTCAAGTGAGAATCCGGTTGAGATATGATGTTTCGTCTTTGTATTGATTGTAGTCTGCGTGTTTTCGGGTTCAGATGATTGCTGCTTCATATTCGAACCAGGTCCTATACCGTCGCTAGACTTGTCGGCACTCCGAGACAAGAACCAATAAGCGCCAAAGCCAATCGTAATAAGCAGTGCCAACGTAACCAGGAGGGCTATTACTTTTCGCCAGCGACGTCTGGACAAATCAGAACCTTTATCATAGGAGCTGTTGTTGGCGTTATCTTGTTCGTTCATGTGTCTCATACTTTAAGTGCGCTTGGTAAGAGCTAGGGCGTAAGCCGATTGATATCACGCGGGAACAGAATAGCTTCCTTAATATTGTTCAAGCCAGCCACTTTTTCAGTAAAGCGGTCTATGCCAAACCCACAGCCGCCATGTGGTGGTAAGCCGTGTTTGAAAGCCAGCAAGTAATGGCTGAAGCCCGGATGCGTCGGGTCAATACCTTTACTTTTCATTTGCTCGATCATTTTGTCGTAGTTGTGCTCACGCATCGGACATGTGGCAATTTCTACGCCGCGAAAGAGCAGGTCGGCAGCGAGTACTGTTTCGCCGTCATCTTCCGGGTTAAGCATTTGGTAAAACTTGTGGACTTCTTTAGGAAAGTGCGTGGCATAGACTGCCTCACTGCCGTCATGCTTTTTAGCGTATTCGCAGATCCATTTTTCTTCGTCAGGTATAAGGTCTTTCTCGGCAGTGGTGTCTTTGCCAGTGGCCTTGGTATACAGCTCATGAATTTGAGCTACCGTATAACGCGGGAATTTCTTGCCGATCACTAGTTCCGGGGCGTTGAGACTCTTAAGCTCGTCAGCATATTCTTTGTGCACATTAGTCAGTACGTAATACACCATGTCCTGTACCATGTTCAGGACGTCTTCGTGGCTTTCTATAAAACCCATCTCAATGTCAAGCATAGTTACTTCGGATACATGTCGCGTTGTAGCTGACAGTTCGGCCCTAAAAGCCGGAGCAATTTCAAACACACGTTCGAATACGCCTACCATAATCTGCTTATACAACTGGGGACTCTGGGCTAATGATGCTTCTTGTCCAAAGTAATCCAGCTTGAATACCTCCGCGCCACTTTCGGCAGCACCGGCGACCAGTTTAGGGGAATTGATTTCAGTAAAATCCTGGCCCGACAAAAACTCGCGGACATAACGTAAGATAGCAGCACGTATCTTGAATATCTTCTGCTCCTGCAGGTTACGCAGGCCAATAACGCGGTTATCAAAAAGGGTGTCGAGGTTGTCAGGTTTATGACTCAGCGGCTTGTCGATCTCTACGGGCGGTTCTTCGTTCACGGGAACCATAATTTCTAACACAGCATCGTGCAGTTCAACGCCACCAGGAGACCGGGGCTCCAGGGCGGCCGTACCTTCAGCTTTCATGACTGTACCAACTTGTAGGCCTCTCAGCTTTTCGACTTCGTCCTTATCTTTGATCACTATCTGCACTAAACCAGCTCGGTCACGCACATTAATAAATGTTAAGCCACCCAGCAACCTTTTTTTGTGCAACCAACCTTGCACCATTACTTTTTTGCCAACGTGACCTTTCAGTTCTTTGCTCAGAATTCTCATGTAGAAAATCTCCTTATACCAATAATCAGCTTTTAAGCAGGGCCGGGGCAGCTGCATATGAAGCGTCAAACGTAGCTGGCGACCCGATGATTACTACTCACGCTGCCTGGAGTGAAACACTAAGGCCTATTTTACCACCTCTGTTGCTCCAGGAGAAGCGGACTCTTCAATGGCTTCCGCATTTTGTTCTGACTGCCCTTGTTGTTCCTCTGCAGCACCCGATAATGGCTCGTAAGCGGCAACAGACCGCCGATCACCGTAGCTACTTACCATATCTACCTGTAGCTCACCAAGCAACTCTTCCATGAGAGCATCGAAGGTGACAACGCCAAGAAACTCTTCGAACTTGTTAATCACTGCCGCTATATGCTGTCCTGTTTCCTGAAATGCTGCGAGTACCTGTCTCAAGGTAAAGTCTTCGTGGATGAAAATCAGATCGTTCCGGATAAGATCAATAACCCTGCCCCCTTGCTTAGCAGCCGCAGCGTCACTCATATGCAATGAGCCAATGATGTTACTTTTAGCGCCCTTATAGACCAGACATACTTTCTGACCGCTACTATGGATCTGGTCAAGAAGAACCGGACCAATCGATTCATCGGCATTGATTAGTTGTACAGAGTGACGTGGCCGCGCTATATCAGCGGCAAGCCTGTCACCAAATAGCAGGGCACGCTGAGTTAAGTCCAGTTCTTCATGAGAGATACGGTTATCAGACTGCTCCTTCTGGAGCTTTAACAGGTCAAGTAAGTCCTGCTTTTCATAGAGTCTGCTATGTGGTTCCAGCGCGCGGTGCCGGCTGATGAGTGCCGCCGTCCGTTGAAGCGGTGAGTACAAATAAGATAACGCCCCGGCAACTAACGGTGCTGCAAAGGCAGCTAGTCGAGCTGTATGGAGCGTCAGTCGCATTGAAGGTATCCACACGAAAAGGGTAGCTACTAAAATGACGAGCAGGACAAAGGCGGCAGCTACAGGTAAAACAGGCAGAATGACGAGTAGTCCTGCTGGCAGCATGATGATTATTATCAGCCACAAAAGTACCCGTAAGCTTGGACCATAGGCTATTGCCCGGTATAAAGTTTGAGCCAGTTGGTCTCCTTGTCTTGCCTGGCGCTTTACCTCCTTAACGGGGATGCTGCTGTAAAGCCGTTGAAGCATAGTAGCCAATACTGCGCATAGGACGAGTAATGAACCATTGACAATCTCGATCATATCTTCATCTTACCATGTACTATAGCCACCATACTCTGACTTCTATTAGAGCTGGCTGATGATCGCTGAGATAAAACAGTTCATTTAGGCCTGAATCGTATCTTTTGATATGTTGATGAAAAGATCTGTTTAGCCAGTAAGGACAGTCAGATCGTGGTGAGTCAGAGGGTAGTGGCTATAGGCTACAGCTAATATTACGCTAGCGGATGATATACTTGAGATACATAAGGAGAAAGCGATTAGTATGGACAAACGTTTTTTGGCAACTGTCAGCATTATTATTGCCATATTTGTGGGTATCTTATGGTTGAGTAGCAGTAAGACCACGAACGATCAAACCGCAAGCTCGAGCGCACAGCCAACAAGTCACCTTAAGGGAAACAAAAACTCCAGCATCAAATTTGTCGAGTACGGCGACTTTCAATGCCCAGCCTGTTATGGATATGAACCCGTTGTGCAGCAGATACGCGAGAAATATAAAGATCAGATTACCTTGCAGTTTATACATTTCCCGCTAGTACAGATACACCCAAACGCCATGGCGGCTCACAGGGCGGCTGAAGCAGCACACAAACAAGGAAAATTCTGGGAGTTTCATGACCTGCTCTACCAGAACCAGGAGCAATGGTCGAAATTGTCTTCGCTCACCCCAATATTTGAAGGCTATGCCCAGCAGTTGGGCTTAAATGTTGCACAATTTAAAACTGATACCGCAAGTTCAGGAGTGAATGCTATCATCCAGGCCGATATCAAAAAAGGGCAAAAAATCGGTGTGAACTCTACGCCGACTTTCTTACTAAACGGCAAGAAGATCCAAGCTACTTCTTTAGAAGCTTCATTTGAAGAGTTTTCTAAGCTCATTGACGAAGCGCTGAAGAAACAGTAAGCAATCATAAATTGGTCTGTAAAGAGCCTAGTACTTAAGAAACTCTTTCCACGCTGGCCGGCGAACCGCAACTGGCACTCTTTCTGGCTTTGAACGAATAATTTTTATTTTTACTGACACTTTAACCTCCACGTGGGGCACGCTACCAAGCAACGTAAAAACCCATGCAATTTTTATTTTTTTAACACCTTTTTATCTCCCAAGCGAAATAGATAGATCGCTTTAAGCTTACCCGTAGTCTAGCAATAGCCGTTATGCTTGTCAAGCTTGTTTCGTGTGCCCTATAAGCTTTTTGAGTGCCGCTAACCTGGGTACGAAACTTTGGGCAGCACCTTCAAGATCAAATATCCTCAGTGCGCCGACAAGTACATAGAGCCGATCTATATCTTCTTGCATAACTTCCCCTGAGTTCTCGGTATTCGTGAAGAAGTACTCAATCTTGCTAACTAACCACTTCTCTTCACTAGGCATGATAGTGTTAACTGGCACCTCATGGTTATCCGTTGGCGCTGTAACTTCTAATGACCGTGCCGAATGCTGGCGCTTGCGTACGTGGCCTCTCTTAACGAGGTTATTAATGTGTAATGCGACAGTAGCAACAGAGCTATAGTCGAGGCCTGTCATAATCTCTCGATAACTGGGGCTGTAGCCATGTTCACTAATGAAGCGTTCAATAAAGGTTAGTAACTCACGTTGCTTTTTCGTTGGACGAACCGTGTCAGCCATATACCCGCTCCCTATGCTTTTCTCGTTACGCTGTTATTAAAAATCTATACCAGAAAGTTTCATATCGTGGAGAATCCTACATCGGCCATCGGTTTGGCAGGCAACCAGTTCCGCCCAAACACGCTGAAACAGATAGCGAAAACTATGTAGCCGGACCAGAGATATATGGTGTGCCCGACTAGATACTCAAAAAACTGAATAGCATTCCGGTGCGTAGGACGAAAGTCAGTGCGTTTCATCTCCTTCTAGTATAGCAAGTGCTATGCCAGCTAGACCCCACCAAACAAGGCTCACACTATCATCGGTCCACGCATGCCAAAATAAATTGATAACACTTATGCCGGCAAAACTCGCCAACAAGACTATTGGCAATATCTCCGTGCGCCGTGTCCACAACTCGCGCAGCACCGACACCACAATCACAATGAAAAGAACCATACCTATCCAACCCACTTCCTGACCTATCTGTATATAGTAGTTTTCGGCTATCCGCGCAGGGTGGTCGTTGTGCTGGGAGGCCGGGCCGGCCGTACCAGGGCCTCTACCAAGTGGTTCTTTTGCCACATCCCCTAAACCACCCTTCAGGGCACTCAGACGATCTTCATTAGAACTTCGCGGAGAACCTGAATGTTCATCGGTGTGGAAAAAAGTATTCTGAAAGACATCATTGTGTCTAAGCACGGCAACGGCAACTGTGCCACTTAGGGCAACAAAGACCATGCCGATTAACAATACGCG
Source organism: Saccharimonadales bacterium (SeqCode) (assembly GCA_041743655.1). Lineage (GTDB taxonomy): Bacteria > Patescibacteriota > Saccharimonadia > Saccharimonadales > UBA4665 > JARIHD01. The sequence goes on from JBGTMJ010000018.1 coordinate 24,137, forward strand.
CCGCGCCTTGTAGCTACCCAGCAACAGCCAACACGCCGTAACTGTTGCAATAATCATTCCTATATATGCACTTCGCGAATAGGTAGAGCCCAATACAACTAGGGCGCTTATCAGGCACGCGCCTACCCCAACCTGCTCTCGCTTGCTCCATAGCTTTCCTTTTCTAATCAACAACACCAAAAGTGCAGTTACAACAACTACCAAATAAGCACCTAAAGGATTTGCGCCTCTCAAAGTAGATTGTACGCGCATATATTCGGGTTTCTGATCCACTGTTTGGTAGGGTGAGATGGTATCCTGCCCATAGCCCACATGGCGAAGAATATCAGCTGGCAATACAAAAGCTTGCAGTAGACCAAAGATAACCACCAACAGTGCAGGGACTAATAAAAAAGCTTGCCAGTGGGCAAACAACACATTCCTATGCCCAGCCACCACCCAGCAAACCACGAAAAAGACGAGAAACCGTAAGTTAACAACCAGAGCATACCCTAACGCTGTAGTATTCACCTCGTTATACAGAATCGCTACTATCCCCCACAATAGATGCAATGCACTATAACTAGCTATTATCCAAAAAAGTGACCTCGTGTGCACTGGCCTACTATCTCTTCTGCTTTTGACGAGGAGATATAGTACAAGCAAGGACAAAACGACAATGAGCAACTCTTTCCAGAGTCTAGTCGCATCGTAGCTGCCCGCAGCACTTCCTATCCATACCGTCAGTAATGCATGAAAAGGTATTAGTACAAAAATACCCAGGATGATTCCTGTTGCTACTTGGGCTGTGAGTTTGGTAGAAAGAAACTGCATAGATGTTACAATCAAGTATAACGGCCTATGAAAAATAATGCTTCCCTGATATATAGCCTTGCTTTGGTGGTGGGAGACTTATTTGCTTTGGTGGCTGCAGGAATTGTAGCGTACATCTTGCGCGTCAAGTTACAGATAGGCGTAGATGACCGAACACTGCCTCCGATAAATAGCATTACCTATATCAAGCTGTTTTCGTCAATGCTACCGTTTTGTATCTTTATATTTGCCCTGCTCGGTTTGTACAACAACAGTATTTACGAGAAACGTTTTACGGAACTTAACCGCCTTTTTATTGGCACGTTCATCGGACTACTTTTTGCCGTGTTTTGGAACTTCCTTGCCAGTGAACCTATATTTCCTGCCCGGCTTATTCCGATCTACGCATTCGGATTTGGATTTGTCTTTCTGGTCGTCTTGCGTAATTTGGCACGTCTTATACGCACACAACTTTTTTCTTATGAAATAGGCCTTACTAAAGTACTGCTCATAGGCAATACTGATATGACCAGTGAAGTCGTGGATTGGCTGGCAGACAGCAGACGGTCAGGCTACAAAATAGTTGGAGTTGTCGGTCAGAAGCGGACAATAGGCAACCGAGATATTCCTACCTATCCTTCATTCCAACAATTCCTGAAAGAAAGAAACGAGGAGTTCCACGGTATAATCCAGACTGAACTTTTCGTCGACGAAGCAAAAAATGCTGAGATATTAACGTACGCGCAGCAGCAGCATGCCAGCTATCGTTTCGTTCCAACCAACACCGGTCTATTTGTGGGCAATCTGGAAGTAGAGCTATTCCGTTCCTCGCTGCCGGTTATCACCATCCATCAGACAGCTTTGTTCGGTTGGGGAAGAATTGTCAAACGTATTACCGACCTGCTTTTCGGCAGCTTGCTACTGCTGATTGCTCTGCCGATGATGGTGTTTATAGCTGTAGTTATAAAATTATCTGGTGGTGGATCGATCTTTTTTCGACAAATGCGGCTCACCCGCTTCAATCAAACCTTCAAAGTCTTTAAGTTCCACACGCAATATGCTAAATACGATGGCACCACTCCAGAGGAGGCCTTTACAATGATGGGCAGACCAGAACTGGCACAAGAGTATCGAGAGAACGGTGATTTCCTTGCCAATGACCCACGTATCACTCCCGTAGGCAAATTCTTACGAGCTACCAGCCTCGATGAATGGCCACAGCTTATCAATGTTCTCAAGGGCGACATTAGTATTGTCGGGCCAAGGGCACTCATACCTCAAGAGTTGGAGACATATCAGAAACGCCACACCATATTAAGCGTTAAATCTGGTATAACGGGATTGGCGCAAGTCTCTGGAAGGCGGGATATAAGCTTTGAGGAACGGCGAACGTTAGATCTTTATTATGTACAAAACTGGAGTTTGTGGCTGGATTTGACTGTTATGGCCAAGACCGTCCGTGCCATTATGGGGCGGGCAGGGGCAAGATAATGGCCACGAAGCGTCCGGGCTTAAAAGTAGCCATTGTCCACGATTGGCTTGTTAGCGGAGGAGCAGAACAAGTGGTGCTTGCCTTGCATCAAATGTTTCCCAACGCGCCTATCTACACATCATATTCCACTGACGAGTGGCGCACTAAGCTGGACAACAAGGTCATAACCGGCATGCTTCAGCATTTGCCCTTCTCTACATTGCGCAAATTCATACCTTTTTTACGTATATGGTGGTTTTTGCGCCTCAAGTTTGACGGCTATGACTTGGTAATCAGCAGCTCTGGCGCGGAAGCCAAAGGTATACGGGTGCCTAAAGGCACAGTACATATCAACTACTGCCATGCGCCAACCCACTATTACTGGAGTCGTTACGATGAGTATATGGCACATCCGGGTTTTGGTTTTTTTGACCCGCTTGCCCGTTTGGGGTTACGCGTACTTGTCGGACCGCTGCGCAGTTGGGACTTGCAGGCTGCTAAACGCCCCGATGTCATGATCGCCAACTCCACACATATACAGCGGTCTATTAAGAAATATTATGGCCGGGAGTCGTCAGTGATATTCCCACCCGTTGACATAGAGCGCTTCGCCCAGACGGGCGGTACGCAGAGGGATGGTTATGTAGTTGCCGGCAGGCAGACGCCCTATAAACGGATTGATTTAGCCGTGCAAGCTGCTACCAGGCTTAATGTAGCCCTCAAAGTTATAGGCAGGGGATCTGACCACGCCAGGCTGGCTTCAATGGCTGGCCCGTCGGTGACATTTCTGGAGCATGTTTCCGATGCCGAAATGCCCAAATATTTTGCGGGAGCTAAGGCATTTTTGTTTCCAGGGCTTGACGATTTTGGTATTGTTGCCGTCGAGGCGTTGGCCGCCGGTACGCCAGTAATAGCATATCAGGCTGGCGGCTCGCTGGATTACGTGGAGCCACATAAAACAGGGATATTTTTTGACGAACAAACTGTTGATGCACTCTGTGGCGCCCTAGAAGAGTTTGAGCACGCATCGTTCGATTCTACCTATATCAGGCAGTACGCCGAACGTTTCACGCCCGATATGTTCACCCAAAAATTGACAAAACTAATTAAAAATGTACTATGATATCATTCACGGAGAGCTTTTAAATGTGCGGCATCGTAGGATACATTGGCGATAAACATAACGGCGTACAAGTAGTACTTGACGGGCTCCAGGCCTTAGAATATCGGGGCTACGATTCTGCAGGAGTCGCGTATATTGACAACAAACGGGTGGCCCATGTAGCAAAGCAACTAGGACAAGTTGCAAACGTGCGGGCAAGGCTATCTAACTCTTCGAAAACAAAGAGTGCCTTAGCAATAGGGCACACCCGGTGGGCGACACATGGATCCCCCAGTATTAAGAATGCCCATCCCCACTTCAACGCGGATAAAACCATATATGTAGTCCACAACGGTATTATCGAGAATTGCGCTTTGCTTAAAGACAAGCTTCAGAAGGCCGGCTATAGATTCATATCTCAGACTGATACTGAAGTGATCCCTCATCTGATTGACTTTCACTACAAACAGACAAAGAATTTGAGAAAAGCTTTCGAGATCGCTCTGGAAGAACTTGAGGGAGCATATGCCATAGCTGCGTTTGCTACGCATGAGCCAGAGACGCTACTAGCCGCCCGCCTCTCAAGCCCCCTCGTAGTAGGGATAGGCGATAGCGAATACTTTATAGCTTCTGACCCATCGGCGATCATGGAGCACACAAAAGAAGTAATCTACTTGGAAGATTACGAAATGGCTGTGCTCACTCCAAATAAGCATTCAATTAAAAATATCCGGCAATCAAAAGAGATTGACCGTAAAAGCGAAACGCTCACGTTTGACACCTCTGGCGTAGGAAAAGGCAAATTTGCACACTACATGCTTAAGGAGATGTTTGAAACGCCTGACGCCATCCGGACTGCAACGCGCGGCAGAATCCGCTTGGAAGATTTAACTGTCAAGCTTGGGGGCTTAGGCGATGTGCGGCAGCAACTCAACCACATTGAGCGCATTATCGTTGTAGCGTGCGGAACCTCATATTACGCTGGTCTGGTTGGCGAGTACCTTATCGAGGAAATCGCAGGCATACCGGTAGAGGTACAGTTGGCTTCGGAATTCAAATATCGTGACGAACCGCTAACTCGCAGTACGGCAATTCTGGCGCTCTCCCAGTCCGGTGAGACTGCCGATACTATAGCTGCACTTAAAAAGGTAGAAGACTACGGCATATTGCGCCTGGGCGTCGTTAACGCCGTTGGCTCTACTATTGCCAGGCTTACCGACGCTGGTGTGTATTTGCACGCCGGTCCAGAACAAGCCGTGGCCTCAACCAAAGCTTTTATGGCGCAGGTTACTGTTCTGACACTCATAGCTTTAGAATTGAGCCAGAATACCGCACCGACAAAATTGTTTAAACCGCTCTTGGGCGAACTTGCCAGTCTACCTGAAAAAGCAACGCTGATACTCCAGGACATCGCAACTATCCATAACCTGGCAAAGAAATACGCCAATTATCGGGACTTCCTGTACATCGGCCGCCGCTACGGATATCCTTGCGCGCTTGAAGGTGCGCTTAAGCTGAAAGAGGTCTCTTATATACACGCCGAAGGCTATGCTGCCGGCGAAACAAAACATGGGCCGCTGGCCATGATAGATCCTAATTTCCCGACCTTTGCCATCGCCTGTGATTCGCCTTTGCTGGAAAAAACCTACTCGACTATAGAGGAGATTCGTGCCCGGCGTGGGCCGGTTATCGCGATAGCTACCCAGGGCAACGAGCACATCAAGAAGCTAGCCAACGACGTCATTTATATCCCTAAGACACTTGAACAAACCCAGCCTCAACTCGTAGCTCTCGTAGAACAGCTTTTCGCCTACTATGTGGCGGTCGAGAAAGGCTTGAACGTAGACCGGCCACGCAACCTGGCAAAATCGGTTACCGTAGAATAAGGGGTTATGTCGATAACGCAAGGCTTGCTGCCAGCTAGAGATATTCGCTCTCGCTCTTTTGAGCTAGTAAACCTTGTATATCCTTGATTTTTTCAATTTTGTCCTTTGGTATTACCAATAATACATCGTCTGTATCGACGATCACCAAATCTTCAACTCCTGCGACTGCTATAAGTTTCTGTTTGCTGCTCGTCTTAATAAGTGAACCTGTTGTCTCAACAGCCACTACATTACCGTCAGTGTAGTTTCCAATGCCGTCGCCATCTATAAAGAACTCGTACACTGAACCCCAGGTACCGATATCCGCCCATTTGTATGGCAACAGAACTATACGCCCTTCTTTCATGACGTGTTTGGTTACTTCCTCAGTCGCACCCTTCTCCATACTTTCGTATATCTCTTCGATAACCGCATCCTCGCCAGGCTTATCGATGGCCTCTTTAATTCTCATGAGCGCCTCGTACCAGTCAGGCCGGTGCTTCTTATAGGCATCTAGCATAAGTTCCGGATACCAGCATGAATGATTGCAGTGGGTCACAATATGATAGTTTTCGATCAGCTCCTTGGTCTCACGATAGCTGGATCTCCGGCCTAAGAACTCTTCTACTTCAAATACGTCTTGGCCATCATGAGCCACTTCTTCACCAAGTTGTAGATAATCCACACCCATGTCCGGTGCAGTTGCCTTAATGCCACCAGAAATATATTTTTTGTCCCTTTTTACGAGTTTGCCGACATCGTCAATCATCTGCAAAAAAGCTTCTTCTGGCTTGCGGACACAGTCGGCCTGCACTAAAAAGAAAGGTTCATTGGGATGTATAACACTGAGCCGTAAAAATGCCAAGCCCTCGCCTGGACCACGGTCTTTAGCAACATCCGGCTCAACAATGTAGTTCTTAAGTGGTATCTTAGGGGACTGTTCGGAAATATATTTTATAAACTTGCGTTTGGTAGAAACAAATATATCTTCGGGGGCAAACTTTTTGAGTAACGTAGTAATCGTATACGTATAGAGTGACGCGTCCCCAACAATAGATTGGAATTGCTTAGGCTTATTCTTACGAGAGTAAGGCCATAGCTTCGTCCCCTGTCCACCCGCCGTAACTATTATTTTCATTACTACTCCTACTCACCACCCCCTGTTAATTAGTGTTGTACGCTGCTTGTTGTTCGGCCATCAATAAACGGCAACCTTCATGCGTATCATAACACTTGTTTCGCACTAAAACAGATAGTTGTAGTAATGACATACTAGAAAACTAGCCTGCAATAGTATTATTACATTGTATGTTCCGCTTGTTTTGTGGCATAGATGGTTTTACTGCTTAATTACCAGGAGGCTCCCATGGATGTGTTGTTCAATATATTTAAATCCTATGATGTTCGGGGCAAAGTTGGTAGCGAATTAACTGAAGATGTAGCCGAGAGAATTGGACGCGCTATGGCACAATGGTTACCTAATAAAGGGATCGTAGCCGTAGGCCGGGACATGCGACCAGACTCTGCGGCACTAACTAAGGCTATGATAAAAGGCCTTAACGCCGGCGGACGCAACGTATATGACATTGGTCTGGTAACCTCTGACATGATCTACTTCGCTGTGGGCAAATACGATTTAGCTGGCGGTGTCATGGTTACAGCCAGTCACAACCCTGGTGAATATAATGGCATTAAGCTTTGCCGCGAAAAAGCTAAGCCCATTGGGTTAGAAAGCGGCCTAGGTCTGGCTGATATCCGTGACATAGTCATCAAAAACGACTTTGCAGATGCAGCTATCCCGGGGAGAACCGAACCGTTGGAGACCGCTACAGGCTGGATAGAACATGTCTTAAGTTTCGTAGATATGAGTAAGCTCACACCCCTCAAACTAGCAGTTGATACTGGTAACGGGATGGCCGGTGCTGTCTTTCCCCTTCTGGAAAAACATGTACCCTGGCAGATAACCAGACTGTACTTCGAACTTGACGGGACGTTTCCGAACCACGAAGCTAACCCCTTAAAGTTTGAGACTTTGGCTGATCTCATACAAACAGTTCGCGAGAAAGGGTTAGACGGCGGCGTGGCCTTTGACGGTGACGGTGACCGTGCTTTCCTGGTTGACGAAACCGGAACTGTTCTAACTGGCGGTGTTATGTCCGCCATGATGAGTGAGTATTTCCTGGATAAGTTTCCAAGCAGCAGCATAGTCTACGATGCCCGCAATAGTCGTTCCGTCCGCGAGGTAATCGAGGAGAAGGGCGGCAAAGCTGTGCGGGCACTGGTTGGACACTCCAACATCAAGAACTCTATGCGCGAAGCAGATGCGCCATTTGGGGGTGAAGCCTCCGGACACTTCTATTTCCGTGACAACTGGTACGCCGACTCTGGGCTTATTGGTGTAGTTATAGGCCTGTATGTTGCGACCCTGGTTGGCAAAAAACTTTCGGAGTTACGCAAACAATACACCCGCTATGTAGCTATCCCTGAGACTAATTTCGAAGTAATTGACAAGGTAGCTGCAATCGAGCGTATCGCCCAGGAGTTTACAGACGGCGAACAAGACAGGTTTGACGGATTGACCATAAGCTACCCAGACAAATGGTTCAATGTACGGGCAAGCAATACCGAGCCCGTCTTGCGGCTTAACACAGAAGCGAAAAACCAGGAAGATCTAGAACAGCTTGTTGCGAAAGTCACAAAATTGATTGCTACTTCTTAAATTTGGACGAGTGTTATACTGAAGTACATATGACAAAATTGCTTGTTACTGGTGGCGCAGGGTTTATCGGGGCAAACTTTGTGCACTACACCATCAAGAACCATCCTGATTATGAGGTGACTGTCATCGATAAGCTCACGTACGCTGGCGACAAGGCAAACCTTAGTCCCGTAGCTGATAAAATCAATTTTGTACAAGGGGATATCTGCGACAAGGAACTCATAGACAAGCTAGTCGGTGATGTTGACATCGTTGTGCACTTTGCAGCCGAATCACATAACGATAATTCATTGCGTAACCCATGGCCGTTCATACAAACCAACCTTGTTGGCACGGCCACCATCCTTGAAGCGGTTCGCGAACACGGTAAACGCCTCCATCATATCTCAACTGACGAAGTCTATGGCGACTTAGAACTTGACGACCCAGCCAAGTTTACTGAAGAGACACCATATCACCCCTCCAGCCCCTATTCCAGCACCAAAGCTGGTTCCGACCTGCTGGTAAAGGCCTGGGTTCGTTCTTTTGGTGTTAAGGCAACATTGAGTAATTGTTCTAATAATTACGGACCTTATCAGCACATCGAGAAATTTATACCCCGACAGGTCACGAACATACTCTCGCACATACGCCCGAAACTGTATGGTACCGGCGAGCAAGTACGCGACTGGATACATGTGGATGACCACAACTCTGCCGTACATACAATCCTCGACAAAGGGAGAACCGGAGAACTCTACCTTATTGGAGCTAACGGCGAACAAAACAACAAAGCGATTGTCGAAACCATTCTTGAGCTTATGGGCCAACCAGCAGACGCATACGACCATGTGAATGACCGTCCCGGACACGACCTGCGTTATGCGATTGATGCCACCAAATTGAGCACCGAACTTGGCTGGAAGCCAAGATATACCAATTTGAAGCAAGGTCTTGAGGCTACTATCGATTGGTATCGGAATAACGAGGCATGGTGGAAACCACAAAAAGAAACTGTTGAAGCTGCCTATGCAAAGCAGGGTCAATAAAGGAAGGATTTTACACTATGAGCGTACCAACTACTGAATTTACTCCCCATCCAACCGAAATACCAGGTCTACTGATTTTTGACGTTACTGATGTGGGTGACGATCGTGGTTACTTCCAGGAGAAATATCAAAAAGCCAAGTTGGTAAAGGCAGGTATGCCTCAGAGCTTTGATGTAGTACAGAACAGCTTATCATATAACAAAGAAGCTGGCGTTACTCGTGGGTTTCATGCCGAGCCTTGGGACAAATACATATCAGTAGTAATGGGGAAAGTTTTTGCCGCATATGTAGACCTGCGTTTAGGTGATACGTTCGGTAAAGTTGTAACAACCGAGATTACCCCCAATAATGCAGTATTTCTGCCCCAAGGAGTAGGCAACTCATTCCAAACACTTGAACCAAATACCTATTATCTTTATAGCGTCAACGCCCATTGGAGTGCTGACAATTACGCTAAATACTTATCCGTCAACTTGGCCGACCCAGATGCTCATGTCGAGTGGCCAATCCCCTTAAACCAAGCCATCATGTCCGACCGGGACCGCAACCATCCCCGAATAAAAGACGTCAAACCATTGGAGGTTTAAAAGTATGGATACTTCTCGTTTCTTGATTGTCGGTGCCTATGGCCAGCTCGGGAAAGCGTTGCAGGCTAAGTACCCCGATGCTATTGCCGCAGACCGCGACACTTTCGATATGACTGACCAGAAAATGCTACGCAGCTATGACTGGTCCAAGATTGATACTATCCTTAATGCTGCTGCTTTCACGAATGTCGATGGAGCCGAGACATCCGAGGGACGCAAAGCAGCCTGGGAGATTAACGCACATGCTATAGGCTCGTTGGCTATTATTGCTGCCGAACATAACTTAACACTTGTGCACATATCAAGCGACTACGTCTTCGACGGCAGCAAGGCACCACATAGTGAAGAAGAAGCTTTTACTCCATTAAACATGTATGGCAAGACCAAAGCGGCAGGTGATATTGCGGCGACTATTGCCCCTAAACACTACATACTCCGTACCTCATGGGTGATTGGTGATGGCCCTAACTTTGTCCGGGCCATGATAGACCGGGCTGGTAAGAATATTTCTCCCACAGTTGTAGCTGACCAGGTAGGCCGTCTCACTTTTGTAGGCACACTTGTCGATGCCATCGATCACCTGTTACGAAACAAGCCAGGGTACGGTACATACAACGTTAGCAATGATGGTGAGCCGGCAAGCTGGGCCGCGATAACCCGCACTATTTTTAAAGAGCTGGGCCACGATGACCTCGCTGTTACCGACACGACCACGGCAGAATATTTTGTAACCAGACCTGCCGCCGCGCCACGTCCGCTGAAAAGTGTTCTAGACCTTAACAAAATCAAAGCAACTGGCCTCCAACTACGTGATTGGCGAGATGATTTACACGATTATATTAAAGCAGAAACAGCCAAGCCAAAGGAACAAGAGTCATGAAAGGTATCATTCTAGCAGGTGGATCAGGTTCACGTCTGTACCCGATAACCAAGGGAATTTCCAAACAGCTCATGCCTATTTATGACAAGCCAATGGTATATTATCCACTATCGACGCTCATGATGGCCGGTATCCAGGAAATACTCATTATTACTACTCCTGACGATCAGGCACAATTTAAACGACTCTTGGGTGACGGGTCACAGCTTGGCTGCCGCTTCGAGTATGTCGCACAGCCACAGCCGAACGGTCTTGCCGAAGCATTTATTATTGGTGAAGAATTTATCGGTGACGATAAAGTTGCACTGGTACTGGGCGACAATATCTTTTACGGTCATGGCTTCGGTAACAGCCTCAAAAAATGCACCGATTCGGATGGGGGTGTTGTCTTTGCCTACCCGGTTTCCGACCCTGAACGATATGGTGTCGTTGAGTTTGACAAGGATTTGAGGGCTGTCTCTATCGAGGAAAAACCTTCGGAACCTAAGTCTAATTATGCCGTAGTAGGGCTCTACTTCTTTGATAATGATGTAGTCGAGATTGCCAAAAGCATTAAACCATCTGATCGTGGCGAACTGGAGATTACTACGGTAAACGAAACGTACTTGAAACGTGGAAAACTAAAGGTTCAAACCATGGACCGTGGTACTGCCTGGCTGGATACTGGTACCTTTGGCTCCATGACCGACGCTTCACAGTTCGTAGAAGTCATTGAAAAGCGTACCGGTCTTAAACTCGGCTGTATTGAAGAAGTTGCCTGGCAGGAAAAATATATAGACAGCAAACAATTGCTGGCCCTTGCCGAACCACTTGTTAAAAGTGGCTATGGGGTGTACTTAAAGAAAATTTTAGAAGACAGCCGCACATAAATATGTAAAACGTATGTTACAACTCATCGAAAAGCACCGACATATAACAACCCAGTTTGTACGTTATCTATGGGTAGCCTTTGTTGGGCTTGGTTTCGACTTCGCTACTTTAGTTTTTTTACGCGAAATAGTTGGCACTCATTACCTCGTAGCAGCGGCTGGCGGTTTCGTTGTTGGTCTGGCAGTCAACTACTTATTGAGTATCCGATACGTCTTTAAGAACCCAAAAATAAAGTCCCACGCTATGAACTTCGGTATTTTTGGGCTTATAGGGCTTATTGGGCTTGGCATACTAACCTTGCTTATGTGGGCATTCACCGACGGCCTTACCTTTAACTACATCGTATCAAAGGTTGTTGCGACCTTTTTTGTCTATATATGGAACTTTTTTGCCCGCCGCTCGCTCTACCACAACGAACCAACAGATCAAGCAGCGTAATACTTCTGTCCGAGTGCCACGGCTGCCCGGACTCGGTCAACATTCTCACCTTCGTCACCTGGACGCATCTCAATAGATACAAATCCTTTATGGCCAATCGCCTTAAGCGCTTCTGCTGCCTCCTGATGACGCACATCTTCCCGTTCCACAACCTTATCCAACATCGGCGAACTTATATGGAAATGCTTCAGCCAAGAAGCGCCCTGCTTGATTGCTTTTTTCAAATTGTCACTTGCCAAAGTCATACAGGCAATATCTAGGTGAAGGCCAAAGCCTGGGTTGTTAATCTTTTTGACTAACTTGATACCTTCTTCGGCGTTCGTTACAAAGTCGCAGGCATACTGGGTAGCATTAGGTTCGATACAAAACTGCACGCCATGTTTGCGGGCTTCGGTACCTAGCTCATTAAAAAATTCATGCGCTATTACATCTGCTTTGGCCTTACTCAGAGTCCCGCGTTGGCGATTCTTAGGTGAGCCAAAAACTAACACACCCACGCCCATCTTACCGGCCAGGGCAATAAACTGCTTCAAGTAGGCGAGGGTCTCTTTGCGGTTTTCAGGACTTTCAAATATTTTTAACTCAGGGTGGGGGAAGAGCATCGACTGGAACGCCACCACCTTGATGCCGTGGTCTTCCCAGAACTTCAGGTAATCCTTGATTTGCTTATCAGTGGCCTTCAGTGGGTCTTCCCATACTTTGGTGGGCGCAATTTCCACATACTTTACTCCCAGTTTTTGCAGCTCTTTGGCGACTTCTTGTTCCTCGGCAGCCGTCCAGGCGATGTTAGATATAGCTAGCTTCATATTCTTAGTTTACAGGATAGTGTGTTCGGACAAACCTGACCGCTCTTTCAATATCCTTAATATTTTTATCAAGGGGTTGATTCTTATCCGGCATCATTTCAATGGCAAGAGTAATCATCTTAAACATTTTTTTACCGCTTACAATATGGCCAAGCGCACGAGCAAACGCTCTATGGTTTTCGTGGGTCTTACTGCCAACAAGGGCCATGCCTTTTTCACTGACTTGCCAATGAGAAGCCAGCCGCCCTCCTTCAGCCGCGCGGGTAATAGTTTTAAAGATATTCTCACCGGAATCCTGCATTGCAAATCTGTCCGGTACTAGGACAGGGTTATGGGCGCTAGACCCTTCCGGGTTGTTGAGCGCACTAAGAAAGCTATCAACTTCAGATCCGCTTCGGCCAAAACCATTCTCAACATACAATCTCGAAACCGGTTCAATACCAAGGATGACGTCGTGTTTAGTAGCGTAACCGCCTAATTTGTCAAAGAAATCTGCAGCCATTGCTTGCATTTCACTCCGCGCACGATTCTTTGGCAATGCTCTGGTGTTTGGAGATCCGTAAATAATTGTTCTAACGCCCGCCAGTTGGGCAAGGTCAATAATCCCCCGTATATGCGTCTTGAGCGTATCCCTGCCTTCTTTGTCTCCAAAGATCTCTCCAGGAATTTGATATGTCAATGCTTGGAAACCAGCAATTTTGCGTCCTCGTAAGGTATCGACATATTCACTTACATCTTGTTTATCAATGGCCTGCGGACCACTCGATAAAATCCTGGGCCATGCCTTTGTCGGAGCAACATCTATTGCCGGCACGTCAAGTTGCACCAACATATCAATGGCCTTTTGGTGAGCAATCCTCCTCTGATTAGCAGTTATTGTATCGGGCCAACATATATTAGAAACGGACAACTCAACAGGCGCAGCCATAATAACCCTTCCTCAAGACTTACTTATTCTTGCTTGATTCTACAAACTTTTTTATGTCCTGTAAAGTCTGTTGCTTAGAATATAAGTAACCGTCTTTGCCGCCGTAGACACCTGCATACTTACTGCGCATGTCCCACACTGCAGGTTTAATGCCTTCTGGCTCGTTCTTAAAGTCCTTGATGTCAAAACAGCAATCAGCAACTTCGTCGGTCCGCACTGGTTCGGTTGCAAAGTTAACTAGCTCTAAATTGTTATTCAGCGCGATCTGAATATCTTTCCAGATGTTGCCGAGGTTATAGTACTGGTACGATCCAGCGTAATGGATGCGGTCAACGTTATTGTTATGCAGCAAGTCGTAGATAACGTTCTTTTTAAGCCCTTGGCCAAATAAGCCAGGTAAGCGTACGATCGTAACATCAAATTTGTCCCGGCAGAAGTTTTCCAAGTAAAGCCGGTTTGCTCCGTAGGGGAGCAAGCCTTCTTGCTCAATTAGCGTATCTTCGTCAACGCCAACTGCAGTTTTATATACGCCTACACTAGATATAAGCACCAACTTCTTAATCTTTACTTGCTTAATGTGTTCAATATATTCATTAATTTCGGCCAGGTCTTTTTCCGGCTCCTGATTAATCCGCCACATTTCGGCACGGTTGGCAGCGCTAATTACCAAGTCGTATTCTTTACCCTCAATATCGGTGATATTACTACTATTGTAAAGATCGTCAAACTTGTTCTGGGCAGCAATATTGCCGCCAACAAACCCAGTGTACCCAATAAGCGCGCTTGCCATATTCCCTCTTTTCTTAAATACTAACTCTAGTATACCAGCCAGTGTTTGCGATAGCTGTTACTTAGAACGTGCAGGCGGAACCTTATAGCCGTGGTTTTTGATCACATATCTTTCTATGGCGGCAATACTTTTTGCATATACTTTAAGGTCTGTGTTTCTCGTGATATTCTCCAAAGATTTCAACACAAAGTTCGCTAAGCCTCGATCAGTAAATTTAATTTCTGGAAGGTTCAATAGATAGTCAAGCTGTAGCTTGAATTGGTCGTAACGCTTGCGGTCAAATTTAGGATTGTTAGTCTCTTCTAGTATCATAGCCTCCGGATGCATAAGATCTATTTTACACCCCCAACAGGTAAATTACGTTTGTGAGCTTCTCGTGGAGTGTCATACAGATAAATCTAGTTATTCATTCTAGGCTCAGTTACAGGATATTCTGCTAAACATGCTACCCCTTTCCTGGTGAACCCTCGCCCACCGCTTAATGCATCAGGTGGTAACTTGAGCGTGCGCTCTAAAATCCATGCCGCTAGGCGTTCAGTACGTTGTTGTACTGGAGGCAAACTATCCTCAGCCTTTTGAGTGTACGGCCGATAACCAGCACATCGTAACTATCAAGCCCTCTGGAAATCTCTTCTGAGAAGAATGGCATCAGTGTCTTTTCAGGTTCTGAAGATAAAACCTTTTCCGCACCATGGTTGGCAGCATAGACTGCGCCCTGAATACGTTGTGTAGCAATCCCACCTACTTCGGCATGGACTACTGTAGCGCCCCGTTCCTTATGTTCCTTTGCTACCCATTCAGCATGTTCTTCAGGAGAAGAATCAACAACGATATAGGGGATATCCTGCTCCCTCATATTCTCTGCAGTGTTTAACGAAAGTCTAAAGCGTGCATCGTTTGGGTCGGTATAAAAAGTACCGGTCACAGCCACGAGATCCACGCCAAGGTAATCGGTAGCGATAGGCTTATCTTTAAGTTCGGCAGATTTGAGCATAAGCGGCAATCAGCTTCCATTTTAAGCAAATATATTATATGTTATATAGTACGTACTTTTTCTTGTCTAGCAAGAGTAGTCCTAGAGCTAATCGCTTCATACAGTAAGCCAACTACGGCCCGAATTTAAGAGACGTTTGTTTTTGGCGCGGGCGGTATTGGCGGCGGGCGGCCTTAAATAATACATTTAATACATGGAGGTTGCCTTTTATTGGGCTGATTTTCGTCGGTGTCTTTCCTTTTTTGGGGTACCCACGTGTTACTGGCGTTTCAATAAGTTTGTATTTTTTGGCGCGGGCACTCTCAATGGCTAAATAATAATGCAGCTCATACGTCTGAAAAACATCCCGCAGAATAGCCAAGTTTTTATCAGTAAGTAATTTAGCGCTATAAGCCCGAAAACCGTTAGTCGTGTCTGTGTGCCAGTGCCTCGCTGATAAGCTGATAATTGGCGCATGCAATAAACGTACGCCAATCAGACGTTCTAGTGGAGTATTGATTGCCTTACCGCCTTTGATAAAACGTGAACCTTGGATATGGTCATAACCTTTATCGAGCAGTCTAATAAAGTTGGAAATAGCCGAAACATCATCTTTGCCATTGCCATCTATAGTAATTACACCTTGGTAACCTTCGTGAAGGGCATAGGCGAATGCCATGCGCATTTGGGCACTTAACTTACCTGGTCCAGTTTTAGTTAGTAAGGCTCTTACATCAACCGACTTCAGAAAGTCTTCTTCTATTGACCCGTCAGTACTGCCACCATCTGCTATGATGATATCTACCTGATCGGCATATCTTTTCATATGTTTCAGCTGTTTCTGTATTTTCTCGCCTTCATTAATCACAAATACGCAAATGCAGTATGTATTTCTTTTCTTAGAAAATACGTGCTCGGTAAAATCTGGGAACTCCCACGTCCGGTGGACTTTCTTAATCTCAGTAATAATATCAGGAACTGTTCTTGCCATATTAGTTTGTAATATTTCTACGAGTAGCGTCGGCTACACTGACTTTGCTATTTAACTCATCTGCAATATGATACGTTGCATCGGCTTGCGTTTCTTGCAATATTTTACCAATATATTCACATATAAATGCTAAAATAGCGAACAATAAGAAGAACATTACAGATGACTGTAATGACAGTGTGGTCCAGCCCTCGGCAACGTTGTGCTTAAATAACCTAACCGTAACTACATAGAGTGCATAGACCAAGTTGAGGAACGAGCCCAAAAATCCAAGCCAGGCGAGGAAACGCAGAGGACGATTGGAGTAGGTGGTGGATAGTTCTAATGCTGATGTAATCAGGCGAGGGATTGAATTATGTTCGATCATTGACTCTTTTGGGTCGTATTGTACTTCACAGGAACTATAGCCAATCTGTCGCGCCAGATACCGTATATGTCTCGCATTACGGCCACTGCGTGTCAGTGCATTTACCGCCCGACGGCTTAATGCCATGTAGTACGTGGCATTCTCGGGAATAGAAATTTGAAGGAACTTTTTGTTATACCAATAGAACAGTTTGGCGCCGTAGTGGTTTACCAAACCAGCGCGGGTTCGTTGCTTGCTCACTCCAAACACTAAGTCATATTGCGTTGCTTCGGCCACGAATGTGGTTAGTAGTTTTGGCGGATCATTGAACGATTTGATCACTACAATATCCCCGATGGCCGACTCCAGTCCCACGAACACACACACGTCCTTTGTAGCATGCCTTGATAAGCGAACTATACGCACACAAGGAATGGTGTCTAGCAGTTTCGTAACCTTTTGCATCTCTTGCGGCAATACACCGCCATCCACAACAATAATTTCGTAGTTGGCATACTTTGCTTGCAAGATACTGCTCAAGGTCTTTATTTCCTTGCTTAAGTACTTGCTCTGTTTATCAGTTACCACTATAGCTGATACGAATATGTCCATTAATATTGCCGGTTTCTCTCTTTTAGCCATACAGTATATCTAACTCCCTGAACGCATCATATATATTATCGAGCTTTCCGCCCATAATACAGTGGTATCCTGGCAAACCGTTATTTTTTCGGAAAAGGATAGGGCGGCTATCATCACGTTCGCTTTGTGGCAGTACTGTTTTTACTTCCCACAATGAATCTTTATATGTTGCCGATCCCAATGCGGGTAAATACCGCTTAGCGTCAGCCAATATTTTAGGAAAGTGGCTGATGTGTGTGGTAGCTTCTAGATATGCGTGGCCATCACGATAGTTTTTTTCGTTATCGGGCCATTCACTGTGGGGAGTATAGCGCACATGCGACAGTGTAGTCAGATTGCGTACAGGGAATGGCATGAAAGAAAAAAACGGGCCACACATTACCGTAACAGAAACTTTCTCTAACTCTTTGGGCAGATCAATAAGGCACATTTCGGCTAGTTCGTGCTTTAGTGGAATGAATGGCAAGTGTGATGCCTTGTTCAGCTTATTAATATGCGAATACGTACAATTCAAAACGTTTTTGGTTTCAAAATGCTTACCATCCTCTGTTTCCAGTACTAACTTACCGCCCTTAGGAAAGATCTGACGTACGGATTTTCCAGTATACAGCTCCACTCCAGAATTTGCCAAGTCATTGACTAACTTATCTCTGATAATGTCAGCATTAAACGCATATTCTTTTACCTTGAATACATCTTCGATGAGTTTATTGTTAAAAAGATCTTTTATAGCCTTGGGTGCACTGTCTACCTCTGCACTGATACGATCACAGAATAGTTTGAATTGACGTGCCGACACCTTAGAGAATTGTCGGGCTATAGCATAGTATTTATCAAAATCTTTTTCAATCGCACTCTCGTTTTCGGCAACAAAGCGGGAAAAGTTTACTTGTGAGCGTAAACCCGTAAGTAGACTCCGCGGATAGTGGTATCCACCATGTACACGAGCTTGGTTGTTATACGATGCACGGCGCATGAACTCATTTTCTTTTTCTATTACTACTACGCGTTTTTGTTTTAGGTGCGTACGCAGATAACGGGCAATGCTAAGCCCGAAAAAGCCTCCTCCTATGATCATCGTATCATTTGCTTCCGCCATATATCCCAACTCTAGTATATATGAGTAGTTTTATAGGTTAAAGCATATTACCTTTGTGATTTTTACAAATCAATTGTCTATGTATAATCAATGACTTGTATGTACTTCATTGGTTCGGCCACTTGGTGTTTAAATGGTGACGACAGTGGATAATAGTAAATTTTTGTACCATACCAAGCTGCCCAACATACCAACGACGTAGAACACAAAAAACGCGTAGGACTTGTATAAACGCTCTTCGGTAAACGCCAATCCCCAGTAGTTACATTTTATGCAATCTTGTGCACGCTCTACATAGTAGCCTTTTTAGTTTTAACTAAACTTTAGCCTTCAGGTAAGCGGCATAATAATCAATAGTTCTTTTTAGACCTTCATGTAATGATACTTCTGGCTTCCAGCCAAGGCGCTCTTTTGCTAATCTGATGTCCGGCTTACGCTGCGTAGGATCATCGGGACGTGCTGCTTCATGCTTAAGCCCTGACGAACTATTCGTTTGGCTCATCACCTCTTTGGCTAGCTCCAATAGCGTAAACTCATGATCGTTGCCAATATTTATCGGCCCTTCTTCATTTGATTCAATAAGTTTAATAAGCCCTTTGATCTGGTCGGATACATAGCAGAAACTACGAGTCTGTGTACCGTCTCCGTATACGGTAATTGGTATACCTTTGAGAGCCTGGACTATAAAATTTGACACTACCCGCCCATCGTCCGGATCCATGTTCGGACCATACGTGTTGAATATACGCACGATAGCAGTATTAACATTGCGTTGATGGCGGTACACCCAGACTAAGGCTTCAGCAAATCGCTTCGACTCATCATACATAGAACGAGCACCATAAGAGTTTACATTCCCCCAGTAGGTTTCTGGCTGAGGGCTGATGTGGGGCTCACCGTATACTTCACTTGTAGATGCTTGCAAAAAGCGGGCTTTGTCACGTTCGGCTATATCAAGCAGTTGCTTAACACCGACTGAACCGACCAATAAGGTTTCAACAGCGAACTGCTCATACTTCGGTATGCTGGCAGGCGAGGCAAGATTAACGATAATATCGTACGTCTGTGCGGTAATAGGCGCTGCCAGTGCTTCGGTAATGTCATGGTTGATGAATGTAAACTGTTTGTTTGTTTCTAGCTCTGCTATATTTTGTCTTCGGCCAGTCACAAGATTATCTACACATGTTACCGTATCACCCATGTCCAAAAATGCTTTGCACATATGCGAACCCAAAAAGCCTGATCCGCCGGCGACAAGTACTCTACGCACGCTCGACCTCAACTACCTTACGACCAATACTGTTATAGTAAAAGCCAGCCCGCTTCATGGTTTCCAGGTCATACATATTACGCCCATCAAAAACCACTGGGGCCTTAAGCGAGCGCTTCACCTTATCGAAGTCGGGAGTTCTGAATTCTCCCCATTCGGTAGCGATAATGAGGGCATCGGCATTTTTTAATACCGCATATTCGTTGTCACCGAGTTTTAGATGGGCACTTTCTCCGTGATATTTTTTGACATTATCCATAGCTTGAGGATCATAAGCTACCACAGATGCACCTGCAAGCGTCAGGCTTTTGATAATCTCCAGGGCCGGAGCTTCGCGAATATCATCAGTATCCGGTTTGAACGCAAGCCCCCAGAGTGCAAAAGTCTTACCCTCTATGTTGCCATGGTAATAACGTAATATCTTGTTTACGATATGCCGCTTTTGATTGTCGTTGACTTCGGTAACTGCATTCAGAATCTTGAAATCATATTCATTCTCTTGCGCCGTATATCTTAGTGCCTGCACATCTTTAGGGAAACAGCTACCACCGTAGCCGATACCGGGAAACAAGAATCGCTTACCAATTCGCTCGTCTGTTCCTATCCCCTCGCGGACGGCATCCACATTAGCGCCAAGTAACTCACATAAGTTAGCAACTTCATTCATAAATGAGATTTTAGTAGCCAAGAAAGAGTTAGCGGCATACTTTGTCA
Organism: Saccharimonadales bacterium (SeqCode); assembly: GCA_041743655.1. Taxonomy (GTDB): domain Bacteria; phylum Patescibacteriota; class Saccharimonadia; order Saccharimonadales; family UBA4665; genus JARIHD01. The sequence goes on from JBGTMJ010000018.1 coordinate 44,448, forward strand.
TTTCGGCCGAACGTTCATCCATGAACAACAATGCGCTTCCTTGTCGCACAAAAGGCTCATAGAGACGTTCCATAACACCCTTAGCACGCTCTGAACTGGTACCTATTACAATCCGATCGGGGCTCAAAAAATCGTCAACTGCAAAGCCTTCACGCAAAAACTCCGGATTATCAACAACATCAAAGGAACCCTTAGTGTGTCTGGCTATATGTGTCGCTACTCGTTCAGATGTCCCAACCGGCACTGTGCTTTTATCGACTACGACGACATATTTCTTCAATAGAGGGCCCAATCTGTCAGCGACACCTAAAACGTACGATAGATCAGCTGCGCCATCACCGTTTGGCGGGGTTGGTAATGCCAAGAAGATCACTTCTGCCCCTTTGATACCGTCGGCCAGACTTGCCGTAAAGGAAAGTCTATTTTCTTTTATATTGCGCGCAAACAGCTCTTCGAGCTTAGGTTCATAAATGGGTATTTTGCCAGCACGCATCTTTTTTACCTTGGCTTCATCTATATCTACACAGGCCACATCATTACCCATTTCTGCAAAACATGTACCGGTCACTAATCCCACATACCCCGTACCAATAACAGCTATCTTCATATAATTTCCTCCGATTTAGTGGCTGCATTTGGCAGATCGTTATTATGTCGCCATATAACAAATTTTGACCACCCAAAATTCCAGAACAGAGCTGTTGCTGAAGCAAGAACCAATGCTATAGCATAATTAAGCTTTAAGACATGTACACCGAAGCTTACAATGGATGCACTACCAATAATGGCAACCCATGAACTAAGGTGAAATTGTACGATCAGTCTTGTGATTGTTTTACGTACAGCGTTCGCTTTATAAGTCCAGTGATGATGGAACATGAAATTGCTGAAAAGTGCCACCTCGGCAGCCACAACCTGAGCAATAAATAACGGGTAGTCTAGTAGTTTATAGAGCATGCTCAAAAGCAGGAAATTGATGACAAAGCCGAGTGAGCCAACAATACAAAATCGTACAAAATCAATCTTAAGTACCCGCTTCATGTACCCTCTTAGTTATATACAACAACAATGTCCGTATGATAGCATGTTTGTAACTAAACTATAAGCTTTGAGGGACTATGGGTAAAACGAAAAAACTTTCCGTTGTAATGCCATGCTATAACGAAAAGAACACCGTTAGCAAGATAATAGCAGAGGTACTGTCTGTTGACCTTGGCTCCACAAAGAAAGAAATTGTTGTCGTTGATGACGGCTCCAAGGACGGTACACGCGATATCCTCAAGAAGCTAGCTGGCAAACATCCGGAAATCAAGCTTATCTTTCAAAAAATAAACCAGGGTAAAGGAGCTGCGCTCAAAAAAGGAATCCTGGAAACAACGGGTGACGTAGTTGTAATCCAGGATGCTGACCTTGAGTACGATCCACAGGAGTATACACGATTGCTCTATCCGATTGAACGTGGCCATGCCGACGTTGTGTATGGTTCACGGTTCATTGGTGGCGAACCACACCGCATCATCTATTTCCGTAACCAAGTGGCAAACAAGTTTTTAACCGGGTTATCAAACGTTTTTACTGGCCTCAACCTTACCGACATGGAGACGTGTTACAAGATGTTCAGAGGAGATCTTATCCGCGAAATTGCCAGTCAGCTTAAAGCACAGCGCTTTGGTTTTGAGCCAGAAGTTACTGCCCGCGTGGCCAAAAGCAACTCAAGAGTTTATGAAATTGGCATCTCTTACTACGGGCGTAGCAAAGAAGAAGGGAAAAAGATTGGCTACAAGGATGGCATCAAAGCAATATGGGAGATTGTCTACTTTAATCTTAGTGTCCGTAAAAAAGGTTAACTGATATATGAGTAGAGCTATCAGCAAAGTCGCTTATAAACTTCCAGTGGTTAAGCATATCTTGCATGAGCGGAATAACTTGCGTACCGACAAAGGCATTCTACAATTAGAGAAGGGTAACCTGGAAGCATCATACCGACAGGCAAAACAAGCTCTTAATGATCCTCGAACCTTCTTGGCGCATCACTTTGTGCATGGCCAGGGTATAGAAATAGGAGCAGCTCAATTTCCGGTAATCTTGCCAGAAGGCGTAAAAATACGGTATGTTGACCTTTTTACCGAAGCTGAGATACGAAAAGCATGGCCAATCTATGAGAACCTAGATATTGTTCACATTGACGTTGTTGATAACGGTGAGCAACTTACAAAATTCAAAGCCCGTTCACTCGACTTCATTATTGCCAATCATTTTCTCGAGCATTGTCTTGACCCAATTGGCACACTTACTAACATGTACAAGAAGTTGCGACCAAACGGCATTTTATTCCTTGCTATACCTGATAAGCGATATACTTTTGATAAAGATCGCGTCATAACACCTTATAGCCATCTGCTTGCAGAACATAAAGATAAGACCAAAAGATTCCTCTGGGAACACACAGTAGAGTTCTTTACGCTCGCTGAGCCGTTTGACGGTGATATCGAACAACGGTCCAGGGAAATTATTGAAAGTGGTTTCCGCATCCACTACCACGTCTGGACGTCACGAGAATTAGTTGAACTCTTTACGCGCATTGCTGACGACTTTGGTGTCAAGATTGAAATTGAAGCCCTGGTTAAGAACGGACACGAGACTATTTTTGTGCTTCGTAAAGTACGGTTACGGTAAAGCTAAAGCGTAGCGTTCAACAAGCGTTAATGCTCGAAATAATTCAGCAGTTCGGCGAATTCTTGAGATCGTAAATGATGGTACGGTAGTCATTATAAATGATGGGGTACTGTATGTCTTTGAGAGGCCTCTCACTCGGTAGTGTTACATAACGTATTTCGTAATCACGGCACAAATGGTCGTACCTTTTCTCTTCTAAAGCAGCAAAGATAAGAAAATCTTTCGTATCAACACTCTTTGGAAGTCGCGTCACATAACCAAAAGCAATTGGTTTATGGTGTAGCGTCTGGTTATAAAGCTGCTCAGAACCAGATAGCGCTCCATTATCAATAACACCACCATTCGGCTGTTGCTTTAGAAAATACACATACGGCTGATAGGTTGGTGGCGTCAACGGTAATTGCCGTGGCCACAGGTCAACCAGTGAGACCAGTACGATAATTGCAACAAATATCAACCCTTTTCGGCGTCGCACATCTACGTGCGCAAGTAGCCCCGAGCCAATAACAATCGCTGCCAGTAATGATATGAGAATCCAACGAATGGGCATGCCTGATATCTGCAGTGTCGGGAAGATACGCTCGAGAAAAGCGTAAGGCAATGGTACGATCTGTAACGTCTGTTCAAGTGTTTTTAGCCGCGGCCCAAGTGCTAGGATCCCAAATACAACGAGCGTCACCCACCAGAACCCAATTTGTTCTAAAGCGTCATGTTTTTTCTTAATAAACCGTTTAATGAATGCAATAATTAGCAGCGTTATCAATCCGAAGCCAAAGAATACGCTAGCCTCTGCAAAGTATGCCAAATGCTTAGTGTGCCACTCTGTTAAAGTGTGCCAGTACCATGATCCACCGGGTATAATAACCGACAGTGGATCAAGTCCAAAGGCTGTGGGGTCATGGGAGCCCAGCAACGGGTCGTGTTTATTGAGCCGTAATAATGAAAAGACTATTGGACCGTTGAGGGCTAGTGCTGCAATACCAAACATGGTTAATACTCGCAGGTTCTGTTTCGATAGCTTGAACTCCCTTTTCCAGGTTTGCCAGCCCAACCACATTGCCGCTACAATCACAGACCAGAAGAAATAATAGTAATCACTCAATAACACAAGGAATAGTGCGCCGGCCGCAAGTAAGGCATAGCGATATCGTACTTTCTCGAGTAATGACCAAAAAGCAAGCAAGAAGAGTGGTATAAATTCCAGGGATACTAGTTGTAGATGACCTTGTGCATGTGCAAAGTGATAACTCGAAAAAGTAAATAGTGCGCCGGCCAAGATTGATACCCAATACTCCCCATACAATTTTTGAATAAACCAAAACATAGTTATGCCACCAAATACAAAACTGAAAATAACGAAAAAGTTAACAGCTTGCACCAAGCTAAATCCGAATAGGTTCACGAGCGGAATAGCCATGAGGCCATTAATAATGTTCATTGTTTGGGGTAGCAGAGAAGTGCCGTGGGGCCAGTGAAGCATGTTAGTAAAATATGGATTGGTGTTTTCCTCTACAATTGCGTGGTTCACCCACCAAATATTCCAAACATTTTGAAAACCATCCCCATTATCAAGATAGAATCCATTAGAAAAGTTACCGAGATAGTGAGGTTGCATCGCAAAAAAAGCGGTTGCATAAATCAGCGCCGGTGCCACTAACCAAAGCCATGTTTTATGAACTACCGGCTGACGTGCGAAGTTCAAGAATAACGCTTTTGCGGTTTTAGTGTAAGTAGTAGTTTGTAAATCTTTTTTGCTTTTAGCCATCGTTATGCCGGCAATTATAGCAGCAAGCACACTACTTTACGATCAACACTGGGTGTCAGTGTTGCTTGTAACAAAGCATAAAGACTGGTACTCACAACACTGTCTTTTGTGTATACTAAAGATTGTAAAATTCTTGCTTACAACAGCTTACTTGTCATCTTTCGCGGTTTGCAGCAGGCATCACATAATAGCGTCATAGACGTTCCGTTGTTTTTTTGCAATAATCTTAGCTATGATTCTGGAGGGGAAACTCAAACCATGGTTTGATGCCTGTATTACCATACTGCGTATACCTTTGGTGACTCCACTGATAGTCGGCCTGGTACTATCTACTACACCACTCCGATTCTTCGCTTTTGTCATTATTATATATGTTGGCGCTCGGCTATTGCCGTTGTCGATAGGTCTTATAGGGAAGGTAGTGGCTGCCTATTTGATGATAGCCTCAGCCAACTGTATCATCGCGGGAGTCGCCTGGCTGCTTAAACTACAGCTTACTTCCGGTTTGCTTTTAAGCATATTGCTGTTCACCTTACTCGTAACTGTCATGTTTATGCATAGCAAAAAGATTCGTTTACCGGCTATACCTAAGCTTTGGATGGGTGACGATTTGGTAGCAGTAGCTGTTGCCGTAGCGGCTCTGGTAATCCTCTTTCTGCCAGTCTTTCCGCGGCCCAATGCTAATACCTTAGCACCCGTCGTTATAGCAGGTGGTGACAATTCTGCACATATAGAAATGCTGAAGACAAACGACTTTAACAGGGGTTATTCTATCGGTACCGACAACCGGTTTAATATGGCTTCAAATTTGTATGCTTATTCTCAGGGTTGGCATTTTAATGGTGCTTTTGTGAAATGGCTCATTGAGTCATTTGTATACATTGGTTCTTCGCCGAGCAGAATACTTGCCCTCTTTTATACCTATAGCGCTGTTTGGTTCGCTATTCTCGTATTCCTCATGACTCGTCTGTCACTAATGGTTGCATCTATCAATGGTAAACGCAAAGGTTGGTCGAGAATCGCAGCCGCTCTGATCTGCTCTCTTGGTGTCGCAGGTTGGGTCTTACCATTGTTTGCAAGTGGATTTGAACCGCAAATTGGCTCCCTTGCTCTTTTCTTGCTTGAAATCCTATTTTTGCTTGAAGCTTATGACAGACCGGCAGATAGGCGATACGGGTACCTACTATTGGCTGGTTTTGCAGCGGCAACCCTTAGTTTTGTGTGGGTCTTCTTGTTACCTCTTGCGGCGCTTAGCCTTCTTCTATTTGTAGGCCACACATACTTTACAACCAAGCGAAAACGCCCCCCTATCTATTTTATGCTCATTGGTGCTCTGTTGGGTCTGACATCTTTCTTCCAGATATATATTCAGATGACTCATCCCGAATCAGGTGGAGGCATTGATGCGTACGGTTACATACCCTATATGCCGCCACTGTATCCTTTTATTGGTGTCATTCTAGCGGCCGGTCTGTACGTATATCTGCATTTTACATCATTAAAACTACGTATACTCTACATCTACGGGCTTCTTACAATCGCTTTCGCTATTGGGATGATGGTCTATCAAGTAACGGCTTTCGACGAAGTGAGGTATTACTACTATAAATCATTGCATACAGTGGTAGTAATTGCCATTATCCTCGTAGCAGCTATTGGCAGCAGGCTTCTTCAACAAGTACTTGTCCACCGTCCGCAAAAGATATCTCAAGCACCCCACACAGTACTAGTTATAGGTACACTGCTAGTACTCTTCGGCATAGCTTTCGTGGCTGTCAAATCTCCGCAGTTTGATGACTACTATCACAAACGAATTGCAGGGATAACTCCAGAGCAAGCCAACACCATGGTAGATCTTATTGCAGCCAATCCAATCAATGGTTTTCGCTACGCTCCTATTGGCAGCTGCGACCGGGGTAATGATATTAGGGCGATATTGCTTGCACACGCTTTGGCTTATACGCCCGCCGCATACAAAGAACCTACTGTCGTCCTGGGACTAACTAGCAGCGACAAGCAATTCATCTATTGGCAAATCAACCTTTTCCTTAAGCGACACAAAAAAGATTTGTACGTTATCAGTCGTGACCAAAGCCTGAATGCTGGCTTATTTGATTATGTAGGTGCTAACAGCCGTTTCATACACCTAATAGACGTTGATCCTGATCCACCAGCCACTCTCCTGGCTGATTGTCCTGGCCGACTGGGCCGCCAGCCGATCCCGATCAATTAGAGATTACTACCTGTCTGCAGTGAGTTAATAAGTGCCTCTGAGACAGACATATATGGAGCGTATTGGGCATTGTAGGTTGCTGGCGATGTGATAAATCGCTTGGTACCGTTCTCGATTTTGAAGATACCCGGTCCGGCACCTTTGATTGATTTTTGTGCAGACCCAGTGAATAACAATAGATCTAGGAAACCGTTACTGACTGTCGGAACACTGAGGGATCCGGAATTAGTCCACTGGTTTAAAATAGCCGTATCGCTGAAGACGCGCTTACCGCCGCCGTCAATGGCAAAATAGGCGTTGTCTGTAGCCTTGATAACCACACTCGACCAAACAGAAATAGTATTGGGGGCAATACCTGGATCAAGCGGTGTAAATGCGGGATTATTGCCGCCAACGTTGGCTAGTTGTGTATCATCCGCGGTGTACCAATTACCTGACTCAATCACAAACTTACGATTATCGCCTTGCTGGTTGGATCGCGCGAATCTATACAATGCCTGAATACTCATAGAATTGGGTACCGCCTGAGAACTCATCTCTGGTGCATTTTTTATGTTCCAGACATCGGCAATACTGGGGTCGACTGTCGCATATGCCTTACCGCCACTAATAAGATAGTAGGTCCCATCAGCGCCGCGCGCCTTAGACTGTAGGGCCCCGGCTGTAGTTACTCTATCCACCGTCCCATCAGAAAGGGCCTGCGCATTACTAAGGCCCCAGTCTCCAGCTATGCTCGGGCTGACTGTCCACTTTTTACCATTATCAATCAAATAGTTAGTTCCAGCATTCGATACATATGTACTAAGGCTGCTAGCAGTCCCCATAGCGTTTACTATGTAAAAAGAGAGCTCAGTGGGTGTTGCTTGCTGGCCGCCCCAAGCTTTCATGGTACTGGAGCTTACCTGTCGTCGGTTACCGCTGTCATCTAGAAAGTATATTGTCGATGAGTCATTACTCTTTATGAAAGCCGTTACAGCCGTCGTGGTAGGGTAAAGAGCCATCAGGGAACTGCTAGCAGTAAGAACTGGGCCCGAATTCCTGTACGCAGTGTCCAGGCTGGGTGGGATAGGAACCTTACGTCGATTGATAAGATACAGTTGGCCACCACTATCTGCTAGATATCCGTTTAAGTTTGCCCCTTGGGCAATCAAATTAAGAAAGCTGTTATTAACAATAGTGACATCTTGTGTCGGCGTACTCCAGGCATTGAGAGCTTCTGAGGACGGTAATGGGTATCTAACACCGTTATCAACGACATATACTGGGCTTGTCGGTGACTGAATAACCTGTGTTACATTAGGACCGACGCTTAGCCGCCCGATCGTAGCCCACGATACAGTGTGCGCTGTTCCAGTAAATATTGAGGACACGGCGCTGGTCTGCCATAACCTATAACCATTAACAATTTGGTATTCTGCGCCGCCGCATATTACCTTTGTACTAGCTAGCGTTGTACCAATGGCATTATCGATAGCGTTGAAATAGCCACTTGATAGTGTGATATAGCCGGCATTCATACCTTCCCAAGCTCTAAAAACATCACTATTCTGATATGCCCGCAGGACTGTTTGGCCTTGAGTATTTGCACCGTCAACCAAATAAATAGTAGAACTATCTGGACCCTTCATGGCATATGTTAAGTCACCGCCATCCGTTGGCACATTAAATAGCCCCTGGCTGACCCGGCTGACCACTTTTCCTCGTAGATTCCAAGTATCAAGCATAGCATCCCAAGGAATACGATACCGCTTACCATTATCAAGGAAGTAGACTGTCGGTTCATTATTCATACGCATTAACCTGTCAAGTGGCGGCCCGGTAGTAATAGTAGCGAGATAACTGGAGGGGAAGGTTATGGGCGTAAGAGCATCTAGACCCCACGCCTTTTTAGTCTCCACGTCAGAAACCATTTGTTTGACTCCAGTATAAATCACATATTGCGTAGCACTGCCATCATCGGTCACTGCGAATGTGAAGCCATCATTCCAGGTGCTGCCAAACCAATCATTGTATAACCGCCAGAAGTTGCGGTTACCATATGCGCCACAGCCATCACCACTTCCATAGAGGTTATTGAGGGCGGACTGGTTTGGCTGATAGGGGGTGTAGTTGTACAGCCCGGCAGTTGCTTGGTTTTCCATTACAATGCTCGAACCACCACATGAACCAACGGGATTATATTGAACGTAGCTTGACCGTCCAGCCCGGTGATTATACAGATGGGCATCGCGAGAATACTTCTTAAATTGACGGGCCGCGTTATATACCTGATTGAAAAAGCCGTAATACTCCGAATCGCAAGGCGCTGAGTCTGGGCAACCATAACCCGTTGCACTTCTGTACTGAAGAGGCCAAGGCCAATCATCGGTAACTAGCGACTGCTCCTTCTGGAGTAATACAATGAGCGCCTTTTGGCTTATTCCACAACTCTGGCCAACTGCATATATAATTTCTGCTGCTGATTTATTGCCACCCGAGTAACTACCACACAAGCCTGTTTCTGCATTTCGTGCAGGAGTGTCTTGACGAAAGTCTTTTAAGCAAGTGTAGGGAGGCGGATACCCTTTTGATGCACCATATGCAGCCCGGGTCGTCCCCCCACGTGGCTGGGTCCCATTCGTATCACACACTGGTACTTTACTGTTTAGAAAGTTTTGAATATCATTGGCTGCTAATGTACTGCCGTTGAAGAATACCCCATCATCAATAATACGGCCAGGCCTAAAATCACCACCGTTGAGCGCAGAAGCGTTTCCGGGTGTAAAAACAACGAGCGAGAGCATTACTGCCAGTGCCGTACATACAACTGTTTTTCTCAACGTATGCATATCCTTATTTTACCTCAAACGTAACTGCCGAGGACTTTCCTTCGGCCTTATTGGATTGATAGGTCATCACTACCGACCACATACCGGCTGCAGGTAAGTCAGACCGGGCAAAACGGATAGGGGTACATAGTGTTGTTGTTGCGTCTTGAAGACCACCTGAGCTTTTTTCAATCGTTTCATTATCTTTGGTAAATCGTGCAGTACAAGCTCCGCCGTTTTCGGTGACGCCTGACACATAGGCATAGACTTCAATCTCTTTTTGGTCAGTGGTTTGTTGGGCCGAGCTTATATGCACTGTAACCGAACTCTTTTGTCCATCAGGCTTCTTAGCTTCTTGTTCTGCGCGATCAACCACTCTCTGTTTGCTTTCTTCTGCTTGCTGCTTCTCTTCTTTGGTTGCAGGATTGTAGTTGATCCCACTTTCACTATCAATGCCTGTCTTTACCTGTGTTGTGACGTTATCTTGACGAGTACGAGAGTGCACAACTCCAGCCACAATAAGGCCAAGGGTAATAACAGCGGCCAGGATAAGTACTTTTTTTGATCGTAGTCTATCTAGTTTCATATTTTTGTTTTATTAACTGTCTATATATCTATAGTATCATTTTTTGACAAAATATTGTCTATTCTGCTGTAATTTTCTCGTAACAATCTTTGGTCACAAGGTTCACGAACAATGGGCGTAGAGGAGATCTAACTAAGTTCTTTCTTCAAAATTCTGTCCAGGTGGTCAGTGTACTTGAACCAGGCAAACTCTTTGGCGTAATCAGAAACTGCTTGCGCCTGTTTGGCTGGATCTGACGGGTTGGCTGCCTCCCAAATAGCGTCCGCTAAACCCTGTGGGCTTGGTTCCGCGTATTGTACGTATTTGGGATAATGAACCATTGTAGTGTATGGTGCTTTATTAACAACAGGTATGCAGCCGCTCGCCATCATTTCAACTGGCAGCAAGGACATACTCGTAAATGATAATGCCAAGCCTGTTGCACTCTCGTTATAAAGCTTGTTCAGATCTTCAGTATCCAAAATACGCCTATTTACGTACGGAAAAGGTAGCTCGTATCGACTAATGTCCCAGCCGATGCAATGGATCTCAAACTCTGGGTGTGCTTGGTGAAACAATTGTAAGGCCAAGACACCTAGCTCAAAGCCACGACGTGGTGTAACTGGGCGTGCATAGAATACAATCTTCTTCCGTTTTTTGATGTTTGTTAAGTAATACTCACTGGGCGTTATCCCCAAGGAAAGCTCGTCGCAGACCATACCATACTCCCGACTTACCTTGTCGGTCACCCATGGGCTTGTTGATACACCGTGGAGGCCCATCTTATACGTATTATCAGCTAGGGCATTATAAGTGCCCGCTGGCTCAAACATCGCCTCATAATCTTGGAGGAAATAAAATTTCTTGGCGTTACCTTGATAGTTATAGACAGGGTAGGCGGTGGTCCATCCCGTAGCGAATATAGCATCACATGGAGCAAAGCTACCTTCATTATAGAAAAGCTCAGCCTTTATAGGCACATGATGTTTCATATTCTCTTTAATCTCTTTTAAAGAGTGCTTTTTGAGACCGTCATAAAAGTAAACCCTGCAGGCATGTCCTTTTGACTCTAAGGATTGAATCATTCTAAATATAACGGCATGACCACCTGAAACAGACCCGACTGGCGGCACTATCCAGTTGAGGGTATAAGGAGGGTTGTGCTTCCTAAGTTTTAATTGAGGGGGTATCTTACGATAATCTGCTGCGACCAAATCTTCTTCGGTCGCTGGCCACAAAACAGTTAAAGGTTTACCGTCACCCCGCATCTCCCTTACTTCTGCAGCCCACTCATCATTACGGTCTTCAAGCCTCTTAACAACATTATGCAGTTCGGCTATTTCTTGTTCCTTCTGCCTTATATATAAACCAGTAACAGGTAGCCTACGGATAATACTGCTAGCAATCTTTCTAGGTTTCACGCTTTTCTATCCTTTGCAGGCAGAGACCACCGAGCCTGCATATTAAACTCACCGTTGCTGCTTGGTGAAATTTCCTGCACAGTAACACGCGGGGACTTATAACCGTAGCTTGAATCAAGGATATCAATCAGCTCGGGAATATCTATCGAAGGCCACTCACAATAGGTATATAGTGCTGCGTTGACAAAATAATCGCCCTTAGTAAGCTGCCCAGCCTTAACTGTGCAGGTGATAGTGTGGCTTCCATAATCAGGCCTGTAGTGTTTGAGGTCAGTTGTCGTATTGATGCCTGCAAGATACCGTCCGTCTGGATGTACAAGAAACATATTAAACTGCACTTCGGTAGGGATTCTAACGGTAAAGTTAATGTCTACAATAATATCCTCATCGATACCAAACGTACGCTTGCCATTCTTGGCCCGAACGATAATATCGTTCATGTGTACAGCAGCGTTTTTAGGACGATCAGACTTTCTATCACTAACTTCGGCGTCATGTGCTGCATTGGCAACCTCATAATGTAGGGCAACCTCACGCGGCTTACCTAGCATCAGCATCTTCGAGTCTTCAATCATGAGCGCCCTATCGCAGTACTCTTGTACAGCGTTCATGTCATGGGTAACGAATATAACGGTACGGCCGGACTTTTTGATCTTGTTAAAGACATCGAAACACTTACGCTGGAAATTTGCATCACCTACGGCCAATACTTCGTCAATTAATAAGATATCGTTGTGTGCTTGAATGGCGATTGAAAATGCCAGTCTTACCTGCATGCCAGAGGAGTAGTTTTTGAGTTTCTGATCCATGAATTTATGCAGTTCGGCAAAGTCTACAATTTCTTGATACTTCTCGTGCACTTCCTTACGTGTAAGTCCTAGAATAGCACCGTTAAGATATACATTGTCTCGACCTGTCAGTTCGGGGTTAAAACCAATACCCAATTCGATAAAGGGTGTTAGAGTACCGTTTATATGCACCCTACCGCTGGTGGGTTGATAAATACCGCCAATAATCTTTAGTAATGTCGATTTACCACTACCGTTACGACCGACAATACCGAAGAACTCTCCACGTCTTACCTCGAAGTTAATGTCATGCAAAGCATGGAACTTATCATAGGTGGGCTTTTTGAAGCTTAGAACCCGTTCCTTCAATGAATCACGCCGTTCATGAGGCAGTCGGAAGTCCTTGTAAAGATGTTCGATAGAAATTGCAATATCTCTATTCATGGCTTACAGCTCCTCGGCAAAGTTACGCGATGCGCGCCGGAAATAAAAGCCAGCCACGACCGCAAGAGCCACGACCGCAACTACAGGAAGGATCCGGCCAGTGAATTGTGATTGAAAGACCTGTTTTGTCGTTAGTGTTTCAGGGGTAATAAGGACTGACCGTAAGTCTTGTAGAATTTGTGTCGCCGGATTAAAGCTGATGATTTCACGAATACGTTGCGGGGGCATTGTTAATGGATAGATAATCGGAACGGCGTAAAACAGAATTTGTAAAATAACATCCCATATATGACTGATGTCACGGAATTTTACATATAGCGCCGCAAGCAGAAAGGCAAAACCCATTGCAAACACAACTAGTTCGGCAATGAGCGGAATAGCCCACAGGGCACTCCAACGAACTTCTACACCGCTGATAACCATAAAAAATAGCACTACGACCATATTCAAGGCAAAGTTAACAAACGCTGACAATGTCGTACTGATGACGAGCGTATATTTCGGGATGCTCACTTTACGTACCAGATCACCCCTACCAGTAATAGCATTCATACCACTTACTGTGGCTTCGATAAAGAACGTCCAGGCCACAATACCCAGCAATAGATATGCCGGGTAGTGGGGAACGCCATCGCCCAGTTTTACAACCTTTGTAAACACAACGTACAGCACCAAAAAAAGCATCAAGGGGCGCAATAGTGACCACATGTATCCTAACAGTGAACCTTGATAGCGCATTTTAAAGTCACTAGAAACCAGCTCGCGTATAAGGCTGCGGTTGCTAGGCTTAAATGCGCGCTTTACTGCAGCAATCATTGCTTGGCTACCTTTTCATAAAAATCACTGACCTTTTTTATTACATGATCCCAGTGGTAAGCTTCTGCTGTTTTCTTCGCTTCCCTGGACAGCTGTTTACGGTAATCTGGATCGGCAAACAGCTTATCTAATGCTGTACGCAGGCCCTCCACATCATCATGTTCCACCATCAGACAGTTCTTACCATCTTTGCAAAAATCTTGATTACCATTGGCGTCGGTACATACTACAGGGGTGCCGGTCGCCATTGCCTCTAATAATGGCAGGCTGAAACCCTCATGGCGGGAAGTCTGCACAAAGACTGTGGCTTGATTGTACAGTTTGTTTACCTCTTCGTTACTTGGCTTGGAAACATATTTTATTTTTTTGTCGCGGCGCGCCAATTCTGGTTCAAAACCAAACAAGGTCATAGCAGGGCGGTTATCTCCCATTGCCTGCCAACCGTTTAGGGTAAATTCAAAATTCTTTTGGAAAAATTTGCGGCCCACGCCAAGAAGCATATCGTCTTTACGTTTGATATCCTTAAGGGCTTTGTATATTTTGTTGTCGAACCCGCACGGCACAGTGGTCACCTTAAGTCCGAGCTCCTGTATTTCTTTGCTGTTATATTTGGAAGTAGTTATATTCTTAAACTCTTTACGGTAGCAGGATATAACTGCGCTCTGGGCGATAATATCATTCGGATAAAACCAGGACTCAATTTCCTGAATGAAATACACAGGAATGCCTTTTTTGACCGATGCGAGCCACACTGGGAACGCTGTTTCCCACCATGTAGCCACCTTTATTGCTTCTTGGTCTTCGAGTGCACTGCTCAAACGCTCGTAACTTTTAAAAGTACGCAACTTAACACGCCCATCTAGTTTCCACGGTGATGCATGGTGGTCAAGCCCCCATACTTCAATGTTAAACTTGTTCTTTGGCAACCGATTAGCCTGTTCGAAAACGATCTTAATTCCTCCGCTAAGTCCTAATGTTTGCAAAACGAAGATAACGCGAATCTTGCCGTCCTTATCCCGCACGTTGCGCTTATCAAACCAGTCCCCCCATTTTTCCCAGAAATACTCCATTGAGCGTTTTTCTTTAGCCGACATGGTTTTATTTTTTGCGCGTGTGGCGGATTCTACATGGGTAAGTACGGCAGCCGGAAAATAAAGGCTGCGAAAGCCAGCTTCCCATCCGCGCAGACACCAATCGGCATCTTCGAAAGCAAACGGGAATTTTTCGTCAAACACGCCAACATAATCAAGAAATTCACGCTTTACATACATGCAGGCTCCAGTCAAGGCAAGACAGTATTGAGGCACGTTGGCTGGACCATAATTTGCATCTTGAAAACGGTAGTAATGATCAAAAAATTCGGGCACTTCAGTGTTACGGTAGCTGCCAGCACTTTGAATACGACCATCTGGATACAATAATTTTGGGCCGACTATTCCGGTATCAACGCCAAACTCATACGCACCATATTGTAAACCTTCAATCCAGCCAGGGTGGGCAACAATATCTGAATTTACCAGTACTACGTCCTGATCTTTAGGGGCCGCCAATAAGCCTGCGTTTACTGCCTTGGCAAAACCGCCATTTTCTTCACGAAACAAAATACGAACCTGTTCGTTTTCAAGCTTTTTTAGTTCTTTACGATGCTCTTTTTGACAATAGTCATCAACCACGATCACTTTGACAAGATCTGGGGAGCTAGTAGCTGCAATGCTTTCGAGGCAGGGTATTAATACATTTAAATCGTTATAGCTGGGAATAACCACTGTCACTGGTTTTGCGTTGTCTATATACCACTCTAAAACCACTTCTTGGTTCACACCACTTACCAGGCCATTAGGGAAATACAAGTTTGCGCCGTGCTTACGGTCAATTGCCACAACTTCCTGTTTTAACTTAGTAACAAGAGCCTTCGGGCCATATTTAAAAGCATAGCGAGTAGCATAAAACGATACTGTCAGTAAACCCTTATTCTTATACCTAAGGTGTCCTTTGCTAATTTTCTTTACACCACGTTTCCCAACCCGGTACAAAAGTTTTATCTTCTTCTTCATATTTACTAGAATATACCATATGGCTAAGAAAATCGTTATTGATGCAAGGGAACTGCGCACCAGCACTGGACGTTACATAGAACGCTTATTATATTATCTACAACAGATAGACAATGAGCATGATTATATAGTACTGCTCAAACCTCAGGACATAGTGGGCTGGCAGCCAACAAGCAAACATTTTACGAAAATGCTATGTCCCTACAAAGAATTTACATTTAGCGAACAGTTAGGTTTTTTACAACAGCTTAACAAAATACGTGCCGACCTGGTTCACTTTCCTATGGTTCAGCAACCTATATTATACCGCGGCAACACTGTAACAACCATGCAAGACCTTACTACGTGCCGATTTCGTAATCCAACCAAAAACTGGCTGGTATTTACTGTTAAGCAGCAGGTATACAAATTCGTAAATTGGTACGTGCCACGTAAAAGTACCCGTGTGATAACACCGACTGAATACGTCAAACGCGACATTACGGACTTTGCTGGTGTACGGCCAGAAAAACTCATTGTAACGCATGAGGCAGCTGACCCTATACCCTACTCCCCTGTTCCCCCTTCCCTGCCAATTTTACAAAAAACTAACTTTATTATGTACGTAGGAAGGCCTTTGCCGCACAAAAATCTTGGGCATCTTATTGAAGCATTCACTATATTGCAAAAAACATACCCTTCCCTTCACCTGGTGTTCGTTGGCAAAAAAGATACCATGTACGGGCAGATAGAAAACGGTGTACGGGCAATGGGTACAAAAAATGTAGTATTTACTGATTTTGTGAGCGAAGCTGAACTACGTTGGCTCTACGAGAACTGCGCTGTATATGTTTTTCCTTCCTTAAGTGAAGGTTTTGGATTGCCAGGACTGGAAGCAATGCTGCATAGTGCACCTGTAGCTTCGAGCAATGCCACATGCTTGCCAGAGGTATACGGCGAAGCGGCTCAATATTTCAACCCACTCGATATACAAGACATGGCAACCAAGATTGCTGAGGTGCTTGGTGATGAAAAACTTCGCACTCAGCTCGTCAAAAAAGGCCATGAACAAGCTAAAAAGTACTCCTGGCATAGAATGGCAGAAGAAACCCTGCTCGTTTATAAAGAGGCTTTGGGCGAAACAACAGACGCTTGATCGACGTAAGTAAAACTACCTGAGTACATCCCACTTCACATGTATTTAATCACGGAAGCAGAATGTGCTACTCTTCATCGGCCTCATTGTCTTCGGGCAATGTAAGTACAATATGTCGGTCGCGCCCTTCGCCTGCAGATTCGCTGGCCAAGCCATATTCCTGCGCAAGCTTGTGAATAGTACGACGATCTGCTGCATTCATAGGGTTCAAATCCATCGGTTTACCATTCTCTTTGACTTGTTTCATCCATTCTTCAGCCTGGTTTGCCAGCCGCTCGGCACGCTGCTTTTTATAATCCGCAACGTCTACGTTGACACGGGTATGCTCAAACCCTTGATTCTTTAATGCGTTACTAACCAAGAATTGTAAGGCCCGCATGTTTTCGCCACGCTGGCCGATAAGAAAACCATTAAGATGTGTTGACGGCACTTCCAACTCAATAACCTCATCTTCGCTCGTAGCATAGACATCTGTATTTAACCCAAAGAACGATAAGACGTCCTCGAGGTACTTTTTGGCATAGCGGATTGATTCTTCCATTTTATCTTCTCCTTCGCTTCTTGCGCCTGTTAGTTTTTTGGGATGTTGATTTTGGTTCCTTGACAACTTCAGCTTCGATTGCGTTCTTTTCCCGTGCTATCGCTTTGGTAGCAGCACTATCCATCTCGGTAGTATCTTCGCGCAAAACAATGCCCTGCTGGATAATTGCCACTAGTCCACTCACTAGCCAGTACAGACTCAGTGCGGCTGCCAAATTGATGGTAAAGATCAGTACCATGACTGGCAATATATACCGGATATTTCGGGACATAGCCGAGTTAAGCTCGCCCTGGTCGGCCTGTTTGCCTTCCTTAGCATCCTTTAATATTGCTTTCAAGCCGCGGGCACTAGCGTCGTCCGGCGCAAGCTGCTTGCTTTGGTAGTACTGTGTAATTGCGCTGGCAACAACAATGGCCAGCGCTGGCCAGTATACACCGCTCTGGCTTACGGCACTTTTAGTAATGTCTATAACGCCAAAAAGCGTGGTGTCGAACAATTGTATATTGCCGGCAAGCTGTTTCAGCCAACTTAAATCCTGTAAGAATGGATAGGCGAACGAAACAATTTCTTCAGGCTTATTAAGCACTCGTTGAAGACCAATATACAAACCCAAGAGTATTGGTATCTGTAGAAGCATTATGCCTATCTGGCCAAACGGATTGATACCCCGCTCTTTGTACAGTTCGAGCATCATCACTTGTTCTTTGCGCTTATCACCTGCAGCAGCCTTCTTGACACGTTTAAGTTCCGGCTGTATCTTGCGCATCTTCTTAACCTGGTGCATCTGCTTCTTGATAAGCGGCCACATGAGCAAGCGTATAACGATGGTGAATAGAATAATTGCCAGGCCAAAGTTATGCCCAGGTATTAACGCATATATGAGCACAAGCAAGTTGAATAGCGGTTGTACAATAAATGTATTAAACATTGCTGGTGTCTATTTCTCCTTTGGTACTACTATATCATGATTATCTGCTGCTACGTCCCGCATTCCAATAGCCCCCGCCTTCTGCAACTCATCAGTAATTGTATGGTGAAGTTGGTTTGCTGGCATAGTAGCAAGCTGTTCATTGTACACAACAAATACTAAGTCGAAGGCTTTATGCATACGTGTTTCTTCCGACCTCACTACTTCATATATGCGTCGTCTAATACGGTTACGTACAACTGCAGACTTATGGACTTTACGGCTTACCACAACTGCTGCACGATACGTTTCGCGGCGAGTATTAAGTATATATTTAAGCGAGCATTGTGTCCCTCTGATAGTTTTACCTTTTTGGTACACAAAACGTAGGCTGCCATAGCCCTGGAACCGGTGTGTTTTGTCAATCATAGGTGTTTTTCGGCAACCTCGCTGTTACTACGTCACCGAAGACAGTCCGCAAGTCTTACTGTGAAAGGCGTGTTCGGCCTTTAAGCCGACGGCGATGCAACACCAGACGACCAGCATGACTGGCCATGCGCTTCATAAAGCCGTGCACTTTTGCGCGGTGACGCTTTTTTGGTTGGTGCGTTCGTTTTGGCATATTTCTTCTACTCTACCTTACTGGTTAGCAATAGACAAATCAAGCTGATCGTCTATTAAGGATATCTTGTTTCCTAAGCTGATTATTATGCTGGTGAAAATAACAATGTTTAACCCCTTTAGTATAGCAAGTTATCCACGACCAGCCAAGCATTTTCCACAGTTTATCAGATGAGGCTATTGCCTGTGTATAATCTTTCTCTATCGGGTCGTGTTTTTGAAATTCTCCTTTTAATATTGTTTCTGGTGTGGAAAAGTCTCTTGATTTACGGTATATTTGCTTATATCGGGTTCTTATAAAGGTTGAGGGGAGCTTGGGGCAAGTGCAGAATGGTTTGTGGCAAGCGGTTTTGGGGGAGATAGAGTTATCAATCTCTCGTGGCAACTTTATGACGTGGTTCAAGAACACTGCCCTGCTTAATAACGATGAAGATAGTTTCGTAGTTGGCGTTCCTAATGTATTTATTAAACAGCAGCTAGAACGCAAATATAGTGAACTCATACTTGAAACCTTAAAAAAGAATGGTATTTCGCCACACAGAATTGAGTATAAGATACACACAATTCCACTACGCCCGGACGAGTCAAAAAACGACAATCCAGTTACGCTTACGGGCCCCACACCTACTGAAAGGTTGGCAAGTCGTCCCAGATCCAATGTCCTGACTCATAATTACCGACTGGGATTAAATGAGAAATATACGTTTGAGAACTTTATTGTTGGTTCGGGTAACGAGCTGGCCTACGCCGCTTGTCAGGCAGTCGCTGCCCATCCAGGTACCAAATACAATCCGTTGTTTTTATACGGAGGCGTAGGAATTGGCAAGACCCACCTTATACAAGCTGTTGGCAATACCGTACTCGCAAACAAGGCCAATGCCCAGGTCGTGTACGTATCAACCGAACAGTTTGTTCAGGAGTTCGTTGATGCCTTACGGTTTAAAAAGAATACTGATTTTGCCGACTATTACCGCGGAGCTGATGTGTTAATTGTCGACGATGTTCAATTTCTGGCCGGTAAAGAAAAAATCCAAGAAGAGTTCTTCCACACATTCAATGCCCTGCACCAAGCAAACAAACAGATAATAATAAGCAGTGATAAACCTCCAAGGGAAATACCGACGCTTGAAGAACGCTTACGCTCCCGTTTTGTATGGGGTATGAGTATAGACATGCAGAACCCGGACTTTGAAACGCGGTGCGCTATCATTCAAACAAAAGCCCATACTCAAGGTATTGAACTTACATCTGACGTGGCTGAATACCTGGCCACCAATATACAGACAAACATTCGTGAGCTAGAGGGCGCTCTGAACCAATTGTTAGCTTTCTGTGAAATGCGTGGCCTCGACCCTGACATGGGTGTTGCCAGCAGCTTGCTCGGAACCAGCCAAACCAGGCCAAAACATATCAGCGCCAAACAAATTATTGAAAGGACAGCGAGGCACTTCCAGATTGCTTTCGAGGACATTGTTGGCCCTAAGCGTGATAAAGACATAGTCGTCCCCCGCCAAATAGCTATGTACATATTGCGCAGCGAATTACATCTAAGCTTTCCCAAAATAGCCCGTGAGTTGGGACGCAAAGACCATACGACCGCTATTCACTCTGTTGAGAAGATCGAAAAGGAGTCCCGTCTCGATGCTGATTTACGTGAGGCTATCGCTCAAATCAAGGAACGGCTACATGTGTAGAGATTGTGTACAACCAGTGCAAGGCGTGCTAAAAAGTATGAGGAGTGAACACATTTTATGCACCGTTCCAGGTATCGGTTCTGGATGGGATGTGAACAACCGGTTCTTTTCCACGAACCTTACACATTGTTTGTCCTATAGTTTTCCCACTCTATTTTTAATACTTTTTTATCTGTTTAGTGGAACTTTTTCCACGGTTTGCACAGCACCTATAACTAAGACTACTAAATGGTGAATCAATAACTAGGAGTAATAGTATGAAGTTACAAGTCACTCAGGAAAATCTAAACAAAGCACTTGGCACGGTCGGTCGGGTTGCTAATACTCGGAGTACTTTGCCAGTACTTGCCAATGTACTAATCAAAACAGTCAATAACCGTCTTAGTATATCTGCTACCAACTTAGACATTGCCATAACCCACTACATAGGGGCTAAAGTATCGGACGATGGAGCTATTACAGTCCCTGCTCGGTTAATGCAAGACTTTGTCAGTAGCTTACCTGCCAGCGTCATAAACCTGGATCTAGATGAATACAGGCTACATATTGTTACCGACCAATACCAATCAGTCGTTAATGGTGTGTCTGCAGAAGAATTCCCAGTAATGCCAACAATTGAAAGCGGTAAGACATGGAAAGTATCAGGAACTTTGCTTAAAAAGAGCCTTCAACAAGTAGTTATGGCAGCGTCTGGCGATGAAGCCCGTCCTGTTCTTACGGGGGTGCTACTTCACACTAATGACGGAAAACTTTATATGGCGGCTACCGATAGTTACCGGCTTGCAGAGAAGCAACTGGGTTCTAATAAAGAGCAGATTGAATTGCTTGTTCCTGGTTCGGCTATGCAGGACTTACTACGAATTCTTAGTGACTATGATGGTGACGTTGAGATTACGAATGATGAACAGCAGGTTTTATTCCACGTAGGTGACGTTGAACTCGTAACCAGACTCATTGAGGGTAAATACCCGGATTACCGTAAACTTATGCCACAAGAGTTTGCGGTGACAGCTAATCTTAAGCGTGCTGACCTGCTTAATGTCACTAAAGTATCAAGTTTGTTTGCCCGCGAGAGTGCCGGCAGTATAACTATTAATATTGACGAGGAAGAGCAGAAACTCAGTATACGTTCAGTGGCCTCACAACTGGGTGAAAATACCGCTTCTGCTAACGCCAAAGTTACTGGTACCAGTGTAATAACAATTAATTCACGGTATTTACTGGATGCCTTACACGCACTCGGTGGAGAAGATGTATTATTTTCCTTTAATGGAAAATTGGAACCTACGGTTATACGTGACCCCGCTGCAACAGATTATACCCATATAATCATGCCCCTAAAGTCATAGTCCGTATACCACATAGAATGTTATTGGGTATAAAAATAAAAAGATACTCTGCCAAAATCTACTTATAGAGTTGACTATGGTTACCCAAGGCCACAAAAACGGCTATACCATCAACTATTTTGTAATGCGCTCGCCAGTCGCCACCAAAAGCTATAGACCGGTAGCCTGTCCATTCACTGGTTAGGGGGTGATTGTACAGGTCGGGATGCATCGGCTCATTAACAAAAAGCATAAGTGCTTTTTTAAGGCGTTCCCGTTGAGCTGGTTTCAGTTTAAGATATTGCTTATCAAAAGATTTGTGACGACGTATTTGCATCGTCAGTCATTATTCTCCAAGTCGCCTAAAAAGTCATCTACATTGCTATAGATTTTTGACACATTCTTACCCGTCTTAATATCGGCATCGGCTTTCTGTATAATCTTTTCAAGATAAGGGGTAGGCTCTAGGCTGGTGCTAAGTACCACGCGACGGTCTCGCAAGGCTTGCTTAATAACCATGTTTACGAAAGCGGTACTAGACACACCTAGTTCTGCAGCAAAATTTTTTAATTCCCGCTTAGTCTGTTCGTCAGTTTTGATACTTAATAATACACTATTCATAATACATACATTGTATATATAACGTATATATTATGTCAATATATTTAGCGCTCAAGTGCAAGAATAACTAATGTATAGGATAATAAGTGGATGATAACCGATATACGATTGCAAAAATTCCGGTCGTATAGTGACGATTCTTTCGAAATTGACCCTGGGGTAAATATAATTGTAGGTCCAAACGCTAGCGGTAAGACTAACTTGCTGGAAGCGGTTCTGGTACTGGCTCGTGGAAGCTCATACAGGGCAAAGGATGTAGAGATGGTGCAGTTCGGGTCGCCATGGGCGCGTCTGGACGCCCACACACCCTCACAAACACGCGTGGTGAAGATTAAGACCGATCCGACTATTACTAAAACCTTTGAAATAGATGAACAGACATTTTTCCGTTTGTCACAAATAAAAAATTTACCAACAGTTTTATTTGAACCAAACCATTTATCCCTTCTCAGTGGTCCACCAGAACTACGTCGTGGATTTATGGATGAGCTCATAGAACAAACAGAACCGGGCTATGCCAGTGTGTTCCGTCACTACCGGCGGGTTCTGGCGCAGCGCAATGCTTTGCTCAAACTTAGCCCCAAAGATCTGAAAGAACAATTATTTGTCTGGAACATACGGCTCAGCGAGCTTGGCGGTAAGATTGCACGTGAGCGGAGCACTATTATTGCTAAGCTTTCAGATCGTGCAAATGATTTATATAGCTCGCTTTCAGGGGATACTAAAAAAATTACAGTACTATACGACACACGTTTTAATATAGGGAGCTACGAAACAGAGCTACTACACAAACTTGAATCAAATACACACCTGGATATGCTTCGCGGCTTTACTGCATATGGCCCACACAGAGATGATATTAAGATACTGATTGACGGACACGACGCTTCAGAAGTCGCTTCCCGCGGTGAACTGCGTACACTAGTGCTAATGCTCAAATTGACAGAGCTGCAACTCATCGAACAAGCACGTAATACAAAACCTCTACTACTACTAGACGACGTATTTAGTGAACTTGATACAAAACGCCGCCAAGCTTTAACCAGCTATGTTGCCGGCTATCAGACATTTATAACTACTACCGATGCCGATGTGGTGGTGCATCATTTTACAAGCAGTAATATCATACCTCTCGCCGCCAAATAATCTTCACAACGTACCTAAGATTGGGGAAGCTAGTTAGGGTTAGGTGAAAACGTTATAGTTTCCTTTATTGGATCGATGTCATTATCTTTAAGATATTTGAGTGCTTTATTTTTGTACTCTTTAAGCTGTTGTTTATAGTCGGCATTATTGCTGGCTGGATCAGCTATTGGATAAAGAGTAACAATAAAACTTACCTTTTGAGCGGGAATTATAGAATAATCCTTAGGGTCAATACCAGTAGAATAACTAATCTTGTAGTCCAATGTTTCATGGGGCAAACTGGTAAGTATCGGATAATCGCTTATAAGTTGCTGCCGCACTCTTGCTGCATTAATACCCCCTACTCTTTCTATTTCTTGTTGTATAGTAGGGTGATCTATTAACCATTGCCGTGCTTCAGGTGAATTTGCCTTCGGGAGTAAATAGATAGTTTGCTTTGGCGAATCAATCTTAGCAGTGTCTATGGTTACGCTATGTGCATCGAAGTATTGACGGGAGGCTTTCAGTACGTGTATTCCAGGTGTTAAGGTTACCTTTCCATTCTTTATTGTTTTACCGCCAAGTGTAATTGTTGAGTCGTTAGGTATAGCGGTGACCGTTACTTGTAGTCTCTTGGGTTTGAGTAGTAGGAATAGTGCTCCTATGATAAAAGCTGTTATAAAAAGAATGATGATGAGTTTTCGTTGATTCTGTACCATTGCCAAACCCCTACTTTATTAGTCTGTACCATGCATAAGTTGTGAATTCGCTTGCTATATCTGCCATCGGCGCACGTGTATCAAGTGACGCTGACGCCGCGTTACCATTGAACCCAGGTATGCTGCCTACATAAATATATGTGTGTCCACCACCGGGGCCGCCATCGCGGATAGCAATGTCCCCAGGTTGTAGATTTTCAACGCCCGTTACCCCAGTCAATTTTTGGTATTTCTGAGGATTGTCTTCCATGTATTGCAGTTGATAAGTTGTGTTACCGTTCTTATTATTATATTCGGGATCAAGGCCACTATTTCTCATTACTCGTGTTACGAAGCCTCCGCAATCTACGCCAGGATAGCTCAGTCCACCAATATATTCACCATTAGCCTGAGCAGTTTTAACAGCTGTCTCGTAAGCGGGCTTCATATCGAAGTTGCCTTCTTTATAATCCGGCCACGCGTAATTTGCGATTGTTTGCATCAGGTTACCCGATACAGCTCCCACACAATCACCGCTGCCTGAAGCTATTGTCTCACCGCTTGATCCACCGGTTACGGCTACCGGTGAGGCTATTGCAGGAGAATCATTCCATAAACGAGTTACATAGTCTTGCGCCTGCCCTTTCTTCTCGTTATATCGATCTGGGAAAGCGGAGCGTTGTACAGCCTGAGCAGCAGCACCAGGATCCATGGATTGCCAATTTGGCAGATTCTGCAACCCTTTACTTAATGCTGGTGGTGCGTTAGAACCTGGTTTGCTGCCAAAAAACGCTTGTGCACTGTAAGCAGGATCCATGAGTTGCCATATAGCATCTTTATTACCTAAGGCAGCATCGCCAGTGGCAATTGTGCTCCAGCCAGTTGAGGGCCGTTGCTGGAATACGCCCACGGAGTCGTGGTCTTTTCCAACGGCCTGTTTTTTGGGGTTATCGAGTGACAATGGAACGGTGGAGTTGGCATAGATAGTAAGGTGTGACTCGGTAATTCCTACCATCAGCCCAATAAGCGCACCTGCTTGCCCAAGGTTTTCTGTCTTGGCAATGCCTATAATCGTTTTAGCGATTTCATCTTGAGAAGCTGTTGTACTTATGTTGCTTCCTGTCCCTAGTGTTGTGCCGCACGCACCGAGCGGAAGTATGTCATAGAAGGTCGTCTCTTGCACCAGGCTATCCCTATCATGATCACTAATCGTAGCATACGTGACTGGAGTAGAACCTATGAATACAAGCCCGAATATGACTATAGCAGTAGATTTTAGTATATGTGTAAATAATCTCACCTTGTTCTCCTACCTAGTTCCATAACCGTATGCGTTTGCATCCAAAGTTTCACTGTTGTACGCTGCACCAAGGCCGCCACGGATTGATGAGTCGAGTAACGCACAGTTATACACCTGCTTTATTTTGTTCAGTGTTGCCTCGTCTGGTTCACCCCTATAGAGTCTGGCATAAAACGCATCACTGTTGCCGACAAGTTCCCAAGTTAGTTCTTCAGACGGAATAAGGTCAAAATCCTTATCATCAGCATTAGTACTGGTTTGAGGTGTCATGTCAAGAGGATCCAGATCCATGCACTTGTCTGGGAAGTCGTATGTTTCAACTCCGCCAAACTGGGCAGCAGCGTACGAATCGTCATTAGCAGCCCTTGCTTTCATGAATATTGATCCGTTTAGTGTGTTACCAATCGTCGAAGTAACAGTAGAACGTAGCCCGTTATTGGTTACTGCGAATAGCCCTTGGGCCGTAACTGAATCATGGTTCCCTAACGACAGATATCTATCAAAGAGCCCAGTAGAATTGTACTGTTCATTTAAAAACGCAGTCACATTTTGACGTGAGAGAGCTGCACTTGCAGCGGTTGTGGCAGCTGCTCCCTGGTTACGAGCGGCAAATTCTGCTGAAGCTGAGGCGCCCATAAGTGCATGGTTGAAAAGGACTCCCGCAGGGGCATTTTCCGACAGTGTCGGTCCGGCTCCCAAGATTGTGGAAAGACCAGTGACTACATATGCCATCATTTCCTGTAATGTTCCTCCGAGCCCACTTGCAGTGAGTGCAGCGGTAATTCCTGGTATCACTGGCCCAAGCAAACTGCTTATAAAGGCACCTATTGCATTGTTAACCCATCCTACAACTTTTTCTGCGCCGCTAGCTCTATAGACGATGAACAATGGTTCTAAGCCCATGCCAAACGAGCTTTTATACATATTTTGGATATTTTGAGCAGTATTTCCTCCGTTACCCCCGTTGAGTTTCTCGAAATCACACATCCAATGATCCTGCTCTCTAGCAGCTTTTGCATTTTCCGGCCGCAGCATTTTTGCTTGGAATTCAGGACCACAGTACGTAGCCTTATCTTTTGTAGGTTCCAGGCTTGCCGCTGAAGCAACTGTTGAAGTACTTTTGTTCCTGATAACGTCCCAACCCTCACCAGAACCACCCCCCCTAATAACTCCCATGGCGTCGTTCACTTCAGTGGCAGTTACCTCACCTGTTCGTATCTGGTCGCGCATAATACCAAAAGTGGTGTACAAGCCGATGGCTTGTGTTGCTTTCGCCATATACACCATCCCCGTCAAAGCGCCACTTCTGATAGCTTTATCAATAGTGTTGAGTGTATCAACTATGTCCACAAGCGCAAGGGGACCAGCCAGTTTTGCTGCCAGGTTTTTGGTAAAAACAGCAGAGTCGAGCACCGCTTGGTCGCTGATGACTTCCGTCAAAACCCGTCCGGTTGCACCCTCATTTTTTATAAGCTCGCCTTGATTAGTTGCTTTCTTCCCATCAAGATCACTTGCCTTACACTCTGGAGGCTTGGTGGCTCCGGCGCACTTCTCTGACACTACGAGGCGTGTAGCTTTATTCGCTGGGTCACTGGGATCGGTCGAACCTTTGCAGTCTGTAATGCCAAAAATGCACTGGACGAACTTACCTGCTTTGGTGCTTTCCGGCAGCGCTTTGACGATAATTTTATTGCGTATGGATTTACCTTTTTCATCCACCTTGTCCCGTGTTGTCTCAAAAAAACGCCAGTCGCGAACACCAGTCATGTTCTGGATAGATTTACGCAGATAATATCGCTTTACAACCTGGTAGAACTTAGTATTTCTATTAACAGCCTCTTTAATGGCTTTCCGAGCTTCCTTATCGTTCTTTAAAACCTTTACCTCAACAAAGTCACGAAGACGGTTATTAAAACCGTTGGGATCTACTTTGTTCCACGCATTTATCTCACCTTCAGTTGGAGCGTCAAGCTTAAACTCCTTATCGTTAATGGTTATAATTGCTGGCCGATACTTAACTACATTTCCTTCCTTATAAGCAAAACTTGCAAACTTAATACCCTCTTTTTCGAATAAATCCTTTTCAAACTTGGAGACCCGCATAAGCTTATACCAGACGTACAAAGGGTCAGTCTTACTGATACCCTTAGCTTTGAAGATAATATTATCGCGGTCAGCTGGATTTAGGTTGGAGGCTACCTCTACTTCAGCTAATCGAAGCCTCATATAGGTAGATATCCACTTAGTTGATCGGCCATCCATCGATACCTGGTAACGTATAAACGCCTTACCATCAATATTACTCAGCATGTGGTCTAGCTGAAATACATTAATAAAACTGAAGATCCCAACAACACTTCCGCCAATACCTACTCCAAACACCCCGGCAACTAAGGCAATAATCTTACGCTTGCGGTTAAACTTGGAAAGAAAGCCACGTTTTTTGCCTTTTCTTCCTTTTTTGGCCCATTTCCCCGTGTAACCTTTACCTAGTTGGTCACCAGGGGTTTTATTCTCAGTTGTGCCGTTACTCTGACCATCCTGCACATTTTGTTTATCTTTCGTTGGACCATCAGAACCTGATTGCCCCCCATCTTCTGGGCTAGCTTCCCGTTCCCTTAAATCTTCCTTCAGCTCTTTGGGGATTAGAGTACCACTGTCACTATTCCAGTAGTTACCATCACCTTTATTTCTGTCTTCTTTATCTTCGTCATAGGGTTCGTTTGCCATACTCTGTTACTCTAGCTATACAGTGGGGTAAGCTTGGCCGCTAAGATCAATCGTGCCTTGGGGCTGATTCATGTCCTGAACTGGCCCATTATTTACTGGTCGTGCCTGGCCAGGGCTAGTACTGATAAGCCCGGCTTCAGTTGGGCTGGCTACTATCTGGATGTGGACATGGTTTTGGCCAGCAAAGAATAGCCCTTGCCCTACCGGGAACTGGCTTAAGCGCTTTTTCTCTTCAGAAGTAAGTTTAAACACGTCAGATAGTACATCCACAGCCGTTGGCGACTGTTTAAGGAGTAACTGCATTGAGGCGTTCGCTACGACTGCCCGGCCCATACGTGAACCCATAAAGTCTTCGACATCCTGGGTAATAGTGGTAATGCCCAGATTATATTTACGGGCGCGTTTTGACAGGCTAAACAAAAAGTTTGCCGAATCTTCATATTTCATCAGCTGCCAAGCCTCATCGACTATCAGGAGCCGGCGTTTCTGATCAGTTTTGGTTCTATCCCATATGAAGCTAAGTACTATATACATTGCTACAGGGCGGAGTTCATCTTCCAGATCACGGATATTGAAGACTACTAACGGATTGTTGATGTTGATGTTTGATGGTTGGCTGAATATGCCGGCAAAGGTCCCGGTAGTATATTTACGCAGCCGTTGGGCAAGTTGTGGACCGCTGCCGCCCATGTGTAGAAGCGTGTCGTACAGGTTGCTAATAGTTGGGGGTGGAGAGGTGTGCGTAAGCGGGTCATTGGTAATACCTGCTTTGGCGTAGGTTTCAATTAAAGCTGCATCCAGGTCTGATTCTTCGACTGGCGTTAGGGCTGGAGCCATTACCTGGTTGCCGCCAACCATCTGGGCTTGGGCGCCGCCCATCATCAGACGGAACAGACCATGCAGAGTAATAAGGTTACTTCTCAGTGCGTTATCGGCTTCTTCCGTATCAACAACGCGGGGCAAATCGAATGGATTTATACGCGTAGCCGAATTAAGGCTCAGCCGCACATAAGTGCCGCCAACTGCATCACACATACGTTCATATTCATTCTCTGGGTCAATAATAAATATCTCAGTACCCAGCATGAGCGACCGGATTGCTTCCAGCTTAACAGCAAACGACTTACCCGCTCCAGACTTCGCAAATACAACTGAGTTACTGTTTTCCAGCGTAAAGCGGTCAAAGATGACCAGCCCGGAGTTGTGCATGTTAATGCCATACAGAATACCATTTTCTTGGCTTAAATCGGCCGAAGTAAATGGAAAGCTGGTGCTGATTGCCCCGGTGCTCATGTTACGGCGGATTTGTAGCTGGTCGGTGAATTGGGGGACTGTACTGTTAAGCCCTTGCTCTTGCTGTGAGGTTGCAGCTTTGGAATAAACAAGCTGTTGCCCGAGTAATGATTCAACCTTGTGCGAGACGAACTCCAGCTCTTCCAAGCTGCCACCGTATATGGTGAAGTAGAACCCAAAACGGAAAAAACGCTCCTCGCCCACCTGTAACTTATCACGCATTTCCTCAGCGTCCAAGATAGCAGCTTGTTTAGCCGGGTCGCGTATACGCCCTTTTTCATTGTCAATTTGTATGCCGGCTTCCAATTGGGTTACTTTTTTGCGTAAATTCTCCAGTACTACCTGGCTCTCGACAGGATAGATCATCACCGATATGTCTATAATCTCATCAAGGTTAATCAGGTTACCCATCCAGCCTGTATATAATTGGCGTGGGTAGCCATACACAAAGTAGGTGCGTGCAAACCTGGTTCCCAGGCGGAAGTAGGTACTTTGGAACTCAATCGAACTGGGTGCGATAAAATCACGCAGTGCGGTAATGCCTTTACGGAAGGCACTTTCCACCTCTTGTTTTTCCCGTTCCTGTTGTGCCTGGGCCAGTGCGACAGGGTCTAACTTTTGTTGTCTCTTACCAAGTAAACCCATTACGCTAGCTCCCTGTCTAATTGTGGCTGGCGGGCAAATCCTTTACCTTTGGTAATCACGTCAGCATTCAATTGACCAAAGTTTTTTAGCTGCTGGCGGGTGGCAGTATCAGGGTTATAGGTATCATAGTACAGCTCAATTAATTCCTGGGTATCAAGCGGCAACCCCTGTATACTCGCTTGCATCAAGCCGCTTAAGACTGTCTGCACCCGTGTGCGTAGCTCTGTCTTGGCTTTTTCCAAATCTTCCTCGTTAATGACGACGTGTTGTTCTCTTTTGCTGAATAGGTCGGATAAGCCTGTAATAAAGTTCTTGCTCTGGGTAAGTGCTTTCTGGACATCAACGTGAGGGAAATACGGCACAACAACATAAAAATTCTTATCCATAATATTGGTTTGCTGGGCAAGCGAGGTAATGTAGCTTATGTAGTCGTCCATCAGCAGCGCAAGCAGCATATTGTCATGTTCGGAGCGGATTTTGTCAAGCCGTTCCAAATACGGAGTGAGGTCTACTTTTTGGGAACGAATAAGTATCTGAACCGGAAAATACAAAGAGTTCAAAAAGCTCTGGTAACTATACTCCACCGCTTCCTGCTCCTGGGGACTCATAAGGTCAAAATTGATCGACTTTACCATAATGACTGAACGGAACGACCCGTCATTCATAATGACAATACCATCGCGTATTTCTGCAATTTGTAACGAGTTCTGAGTGCTATTGGGCCTGGGCCTGGTTTTCGTCCGCTGCACAGCAGGCTTGTGTTGAGTGCTTTGATTCTCTTGTTGTAGCGCCGGTTCATTGGCTGGTTGTTCTACTGAAGTATCAAATTTTGGTGGTTGCTCGGTGGTTGGTGATGGTTGCGGTACAGGCTCATATTGTTGTACCGCGTCTTGGGGGGGCACTGTTTGTTGGGGTTCTGAGGATTCTGTCTGCTGCTGGACATTTGCTGCAGCAACCTCCGCACTATGTGGAGGTACAGGTACAAAAGGTACGTCGTCAACCTGAACCGGCTCACTATGTGTTGGCGGCATAAGGGGATCTTGCTGGGGAGTTGGCGGATTAGGATTCATGAATACTTAGACTATCCCTACCATAGCTAATTGAACTTCTATGATTGACTAATGCTGAAAAATGATCCCTTCATCTTGTGGCGGCCCTTTACGTTTGTACGCCTCGCGGGCGATAGTAGCCACGTTGAGATCATCGTTCCTTGCAAGGTCTAGTATAGCAGCGTTCGGTTGCTGTGTCACACCCGGCAACGGTGGTTGGGACGGTATTAATGGTTGCGGATTACCCAATGTTTTCTGCTGTGTGGCTGCTGCTGGATTCTGGGCTGAGAGTGGTTGTATGACATTCAGGTGTCCCTGTGCATTAGGACTGAGTGTTGGCTGCATATCCAATCGCTTAATGAATGATTCTTCGTAAGGCGTAGGGTTTGCCGCAGCAACAGGCAGGTCTGATGCTGCGGACCCGGGAGCTACTACCTGTGTATTAAACGTTACAGCGTCCTGCGGGATTGTAGAGGTTGTTTGATTGGGCTGGCTCAGGAACCAATAGTCATTTGCTGGCTCCTGCCCCATTGGTTGGGCGGGTATCGGTGGAGGGGCTAGTGGCGTTTTTGTGGTGCCCTGCATGCGGTTCATAATGCTTTGATGGTGTGCTTTGGTTGAGGCGGTTATCATGTTGTCAAATTGGTGGGCAACAGGGCTGTTCTGTGTATCCAACATATCTTCAGCAGCGCGTGCATCAATAGTTGGCACGGGTTGTGGTAAAGAACTAGAGCTTATAAGGCGGTCAGACCCTGCATCATTACTGAGGAAAGAAGGTTGTCCGTAGGCGTTTACGCCCACGTGTTTGATAGTCCATCCCCGGCTGTCAATGGTTCCAGCTAAGGTTCTTAAGCGGCTTCTTACTTCATTCTGCGAAAGACCGTTGGTAAATATTTGTTCTACCACTTTTGGTGCGGTGATAGTAACCAGTTCTTTAATGCCACTCTGGTTCCAGATACGCTTGCGTGGCTTTACTAAAAATCGTATCTTGGCTAATGCCCATACTTCTGTTGGCTGGTCGCGGCTCCACGGCCAGGCAAAGAAAGCTGCTGCAAGCGTTAATGGCAAGAATACCGCAGTCATAAAAGGCAGGCCGTTAGTGATTACAAGAAACGTAAGATACCCGTTAAAGGCGGCGGCAAGTCCATAAATAAACTGACGCAGCGTCAACGGCCCGATAAGCTTATCTTCGGCCTCTATATCTTGCAGTACTTTATACGTTGCCATCAGAATCTAGTATAACGTAGCGTATGTTCGGCGTCTAAATATAGTGCGCATTACTACATTCCTGGCGGCTTGCCACCGCCACGACGCATCTCTTCAATAATTTGTGCACGACGTCTCTGCTCTTGCGTATATTGAGCTTCTTCTTTTGGAGAAGTAGGTCGGCTGCCGCCCGGGTACATGTGTTTGGCGTACCGATCCTCTGCTCTTTTAGCTGCAACGGGCATTTTCTTAAGCGTCTGTTGTAGGGCTTGCTGCTGTATGTCACTTATATAGGTGTTATGTTGTGCAGCGACCGCTCTTTCCAAAAGGCCTTCCACAAACTCTTTTTTCACGGGCTGGCCATTGCCGTCCAGCACGCGTCCACTCTTACCGATGACATTACCCGCACTGTCTGAAGCTATATCGGCATATAAATTACCTTTCTCATCTCTTCTATCGACTAGACTTACATCGTTTAATAGGTTGGTCATATCATCTACGATACCTTCAATACCATTGGCTTTGGCCTGGCCGAGCTTGCTTATATCCATTTCTCTCAGGTAGTCAATCTTGTTGTCTCTACCAAGATCCATGCGACCATTCTGGCGCAAACGGTATTGCACGTCACCAGACAAGGTACCTCTTAAGGCTTGATTGCCACCAGCAACGCTAGCATATATTAGATCCATATCATCACGCCCTGCTTGGCCACCAGCGGATACTTTATTGAAGTCCCCAAGCGCATAGGCCGCAGCCGCAGCCGATCTGTTGTTAAGGCCAATAGCTGCTGCAGTTGTGGATGCCTCATCCATTTTTGTGTAGTTTATGCTTCCATCAGCGTTTTTGAACATTGACATTTTTTCCATTTTGGCGCGGTCATTCCCAACTGCGAGCGCTGCCATGACATGACCGTCTTGCCTAAACTTGTTGAAAGGGACGTTTTCCTTTGCAAAATCCTCGGAAGTAGTCAGATTATAGCCGGCTAAGACATCATCACGGTAGCCCTTGTTCGTAAGAAATGACGTTTTGTTTCTTGCTTGTCCGAAGATACCTGCTGTTCTAGTCGCACTATTAAAGCCTTTCGATAATGCATTACTACCTGCATAACGCTCGCCTCGCTTTGTTCGATCCCAGGCTGCGGCCGCGCTGGCAGTGCGGGCGTTCCTGAGCCTGTCAAAGATTCCCTTGTCACGGTCGTTAGCCATACCGCTTACTGTTGCTATAAGGCCGCCAGTTAGCTGGAAGGCCATAGTCATTAAGAAATAAGGGGCAATATAGGCAAAAATGGCGAGAATGCTATCGAATATGGTGGGGTTCTCCCGAAATGTTATGGCTGCAAACACCCTTCCCATCGCAATCATGCCGGAAATGATCGGAAATACTATTAGCACTGATATAAGTGCCCCCTTCCATATAGCCCAGACTTTTTGAGTGTTGGGCAAGATGTAACAAGCTATGGCAAGCGGAGCAATTATTATAAGAAATATTAAGATTAGCTCTCGGACAACAAAAATCAACAAGGCTACCAAGGCACCAAGCAGTGCGGTAATTATTGTTAAAAAGACACCAAAGATTCCTAACCCGCCCACAAAAGCAATGCCGCCCACAAGCAGCGTCGCAAAAACAGAATTAAGGAAGTCACCGCTGCCAGGGTCATAGGTAAAATTATCAATGAAAGGCGTAGATATCAGTGCCCTAATGCCATTCCCTGCGTCGTTGCTCAAGGTGACCAACAATTCCATGACATTCCACGATAAGGTAATAAATATAGCGGCGAACAGGAGGCGTGGCAGTGTTTTGCGTACCGCATAAGCACTCATCATCTCCATGCCTGCGGCTTGGGACACGACAATCACTAACGCTGCCACCACTATCAGTCCCAAGGCCAAGTATCGAAAAGAGTTCCATGCCAGGTGATAGGATGTGCCTGGCTCTTTCCCCTTGTCATTTTCTATTCTATCGTCAAATATCTTATCAGTAGATATCGTCAATCGATCGTTAATGAAGCTTTCGATAAAATTCACTGTGCCCAGAACACCGCTAAATAGAGGGCAACCGATCCAACCTAGACCACTTCCTGCCGCAAGTTCATAACACTTGTCTTCGGCAGTGGCGTCTAGATTTCCTTCGGCGGCCTTCTTTGCACCCTCGGCTGTTGTGGTATCGCTAACATCTGATGGATTAACTCCATTCTCAACTCTAGGTGCTGGAGTGCCAAGTGACGACCCAGTATTTGGTATACAATTTCTATTTTCGTCGAAATTACCGGCCGGGACGCTTGCCGTACTACAAGGCTCAGCGTTGGCTGTGTCTGGGAGCGCCAGCGGCATCACTCCTATAATAAAAAATATGGCCAATAGCACTGACAAAACAGGCCGATGATCTATGGCCTTAACTATTGCAGACGATTTTGCCCACGCAATGACATGCCCAGCGTATTCTTTAATTATCATCGGCCTAGTCCTAAGAATCCTAAGAAAAAGTATACTAGGTATAGTAACAAAATTACTGGAACAAGAACAGCTGTACTTCTAGAGAATGCGGCAAAAATCGTTAAAGGCTTAGATTTTTAAGCTATACTTGTCTAGAGTGGGTCTGTAACTTATATTAAGCTAAAGGTTTTATAGTAACTATGCTTGAAACAATAAGGCGTCTACCGCAAACTGTCGTAATCAGTATCGGCTTAGTGCTTAGTATTGTCGGATATGGATTAGCGTATACTCCCTTAGCTGTAGCTGCTGAAGCAGAAAATAAGCCTGGCTCAGTGGCTCTTTGTGCAAAAGATCAAGCTTCGACCGCTGAAAAACCGTGTTATTGTACTCCAACCCAAGACGGCACTAAAGACAAGCCTTGTATTACCTGCGATTCTAAAAAGGTGGATTGTAGTGGTCTGATCACAAAATATGTTAATCCGCTGGTCAGGCTGTTGAGTGCATTGGTAGGTATCATCGTAGTAATATCAGGTATTGTTGCGGGTATTCAATATGCGTCGTCCAGGGATGAATCGGCAAAAGTTACCGCCGCAAAAAAACGTATTTACAATACTGTTCTTTCGTTGCTTGCCTATCTGTTCCTGCTTGCCTTTTTGCAATGGCTGTTGCCTGGAGGGCTCATTTAGGATATGTGGAATGGGACGATTCAATTGATGGCTACACAATATGCTAGACTACAATGCTCCTAGGAGAGGTTGAGACTGCTTGAGCCGCAAGCTGTACATGTATGTGGGGAATGTGTAACATGTATTTAAGCTAAGGTTTATATACATGCTCTCAATACTAAAACGTATCTCCAGATGTCCCGCAGGCTATGTTGCTGTAGCACAAAGAGTTTTATTAGTTGCAGTTGCAGTTGCAGGTTTGAACGCTATTATTTTAGTTTCGCGTGCCCCTACAGCTCAAGCAGCCTGTAACCCTGCTATTCAAAGCTGCCCGAATCAATCTACCCAAACATCAACTTGTCCTCCCAATACGAGCTGTCAGAATCCTGCTACCCAGACTCAAACTCAGGCAACGAACTGTCCACCAAATACTAGTTGTCAGAATCCATCCATTCAAACATCCAGCCCGCCAACAGCGTGTTCCGTAGGAAGTTTCTTTGGTATCCCTCCTTGGTATAAGTATCTTGCCACCGCGCAACCTCCACTTATGGTGTTTAATACGACGATCAATGCTTGCGCGCTTGATCGGGATAAGGTTAATGAGCCCAGTCATTGGGTTCAGGTTATACTGCTTGTAGCCCTTGCTGCTCTTGATATAGCGCTGCGTATTGCAGGCTTCGTAGCGGTAGCCTTTGTTTTCTATGGGGGTGTGCGCTACGTTACGAGCCATGGTGAGCCCGAGAAGACCAAAGAAGCACAAGAGTCTATTATTAACGCTATAATTGGTTTGGCGATTGCTTTAGTTGCAACCGCGGCGGTAGCCTTTATAGCGAATCGTATAGGACAATAAAATATGCTAAATATAAAAGAAAAAGTTCTGGATATGGTGACAGTTATCGGGCTTATACCAGTTGATACTAGTCCTCTGCCAGATACAGAAGCTGGTCCGAGTGCAATCCAAAGAGGATTATCAACAACTTTTCTCATCCTGGGAGCAGCTTCTGTGTTTGTCATTACGCTCGCTGGCCTGAGGTATGTTGTCTCGCATGGCGACCCCAAAGTAATAGCCCAATCAAAGAATGCTATTTTGTATGCGGTAGTTGGCCTGATAGTTTCGGCACTGTCGTTTGCGATTGTTAACTTTGTGATAGGGAATCTGTCGTAAGTCTTATGAAATATCTAAAACTATTGTTTGTGTCGCTGGTTGTGACTTCATGCGCGACCTTTGTCTTCCCTGCCTTCGGTGCTGCTACAGATGTGCTCGAACCTGCGTGTACGGCAACGGGCGCGCCACGGGATTCAGTCGCCTGTCAACAGACTGGCGCTGACCCATTGACTGGCCCCAACGGCATAATTACTAAAGCTACCCAGCTTATCGCTTTAGTGACTGGTATCGCGGCGGTTATTACCATTAT
>JBGTMJ010000019.1:0-5607 GCA_041743655.1 Saccharimonadales bacterium (SeqCode)
GGCACACGACTCATCCCAAGAAACAGCTCAGCTTCTTCCGAATCTGGCATGAACTACTACAGCAGGCCAGCTTACGCCGGCCTGCTGTTCTTCCGGATGGGTAGTTTCAATGTGTAGGTGGGTCAGGGTCCGTCCTTGTAAAGAAAACATATAGCAGAGTAGCCTCCGAAGAAAGAGGATACTTTGTTACCGATTTAGAGGTGAGATTAGGGAATCGCATCTAGAAAGCGTATACTTACAGGTAGTTAGCTCAACCTCAATACTACTATCTCTAGCAGGAGCTAACGGAGGAAAATCATGTCCAAAGACAAAGGCCGTAAAGAAATCAAAAAACCTAAACAAGTTAAAGCGAACGTCTGATAGTTATGGCTACAATAAAGAAAAGGATTAGCTTTGTTGATTCTGAGGAGGGTGTAGAGATTGCACAAACTCTTCAGCTTATGACAAAGGATAGTTCTTATAATACAGTGCCTAGCTATAGTGCGAATGCAGTACGATATCCTAATAACCTTATGCCGTTTGTTGACAAACATATGAACTACCTCGATACGCATCCGAGCATAGATCCTTATCTCTACATCTCTAATGTACGCTTAATGACGCATATCACATAGGTGTAACATCGAGGCATTAGTTCTCAGCTCCTATCACCTAGGCTATACAAGAGATTCTTTCCACGCCTCGCTAACTATTTGTCAGACGGTTCGCCCTCGTTAAGGTGATTTCACTTCATCAAGCATCTACCTACCAATTTGAATAAGAAAAGCTGGTCAATGGCCTGCTTTCTATCTACATACGGAAACCACTTTACGCAACCTAAATAGAGCGTCTCTGCCTAGCCACTATTTTCTGTGGGGATAGCGTAGCGCTATCACGTTAGTCCTGCCGAGATAGTATGCTTTTGATCTTCTTTTTTAAGCTAGTACTTTATAACTGTTAACGAGGGCTAGCGTATGCCTATATACGTTGCCGAACCAGGTTCTATCGATCTAGACCTTGTGAAAGCGGCTTTTAGGTGACACGCCACATACGTTAATTGCCGACAACCTTGTCTTATTGAAAGAGGACGCTATTTTGCTCAACGCTTCTCGTGGCGGCATTGTAGATGAGACGGCCATACTCCACTGTATGCAAGCTAAGCACTTCACCTATATTGCCGATACGATTGAGGGCGAACCACCTATCAATGCCGCCCTACTCAGCCAGCCGGATATCATCGTGACGCCGCACAGTGGCAGCCTCACCGAAGAAGCGGAAGTCGCAATGATGCATACTGCCATAAAGAACCTCCTTGCAGGCAAGCCTGCACCAAGGCAATCAGCTTAACGTAAAAAACAAAGCAACTGTGCCCAATCCGGTTTTAGCAATAGAATAAACTAAAAGTCGAATTTTACTCGTTTTATGTTTTTAATTGCTGCTTCATTTGAAGCTATAAGGGTGTATCTACTGCCAGATTCATAAGTATCAAGCAATTCATTAAGGGCTACTTTCACCTTATCAATATTCAGATCCATATATTCTTGTGCTATATCATGGATACTCATAGGTTCAAGGCCCGATTCAAGTTTTTTAAACATCATATCTGCTCTGCTTTCAATAGAATCAAGCGAACTTAGAAGTTGGCCGCCTACCGCCTTAATTGCCTTAGAGATCTCTTTATCCGATATATCGGTCTTGTTCTTCTGCATCGCAGTAGCCAGGGCATTTTTAGCAACCATAACCTTTTTGGGGTCACACGTTATATATGTGCCGGCAAACCACGCATTCGGATGATTGTACCTAGATATGTAGTAACCACCGTTGTAAGCAAGCCTTAAATCATCACGGACTGTTTTAAAGATTTTTTCCCATATAATGCGTGCAGCAACTCCATATACGCCTCCGCTATGCGCCACTTTATTTGCTAGGCCCTTTGGCAAAATGGTGTTAATAGCTATCTTGGCATTGGGCGATTGAGGTATTGCCAAACCGTATTCTCCAGCCTTTCCATACACAGGCTTAGGTACTGTGAGCGCTTTTTCTGTATGGTCTTTGAGTGGAGTTTTTTCTAGATACTTCTCTACCAGAGGTACGACTTCTTCTAATGTAGCCTTACCGGAGGCCACTACCGCCATATTGTCCAGCCGGTAATGCCGTTTGTAAAAGCGCTGAATTTCCTCCACCTCATACTGTAACTTATCCGAATAACCAACGACTGGCCTACCATAGGGGTCGCCAAACATGAGCTTATCCTTATGGTACTCTATTACGTAGTCCGTATTATCAAGATACGTCTTAGCTTCCCTCGCTACAATCCCTAGTTCACTCTTTACTTTATCCGCTGGTAATCGTGGCCGGGCAATCACTTGACCAAGGTATTCCATCATAGGAGCTATATGGGGTCCTCTGGCATAAAAGTTTGTCCGTGTATAGTAGGTATTCGCATTGGTAGTGAACTGATTATTGTCCTGGAAGTCGCGGCCTGCCTGCTTGTCTGGCAGCGCCTCTGTCCTTAAGTGATTGGCATGTTCCAGGATATGAGCGATCCCTGCTTCATTATTCTTTTCGTGCAGACTGCCTACGCCTACAAACACTTGCACTTGTGTCGTATATGCTGTGGGTATGTGGTCAACATACACTCTAAGCCCTGAGATAAAAACATGGGTCAGCATTGAATATTTAAGTCTCCTTAATAGTCAATATACTACATACAGCACAGATTTATCTTTTCCATATCTAGAACATCGGCTGTATTCTCTGTTACCCACCTAACTTCGCTACTGCTTGTTTACGTTTTTTGCTGTAGTCGCAAATGCTTTTATAAGGTCAGCTATCTTCAAACTTAACCATAGCCTGCACTAGATTATTCTCGTACACCACTACTGGCCCTGATGGTACCCAGCCTTCAGTAATCTTCTTATTGACGGTAGAGTCTAGCACATTAGAACGGATATCTGACACGAGTTTGTAAGCGATAACTTTTTGCATTTTCATAAGGCCCTCCCTGTTGTTTACACTTCAACTGTAACCGAGTAAGAGACGGGTAGATATGATTTATCTTACTGATACTACGATCTTGGACTAAGCGCACGAGATAGCAGTTTTGGTTTAAGAGTGGCTGACCTTAAGGTCGTAGATGATGACCTCTCCGTATGCACTAGCGCTGTCACCTTTTTTGGTATTCGACTGGGTGTAGCAACCGGCCTTAAAGTACAGGCCAGAGCTACTTTTGGTGTAATCGACTTTTAGTACACCGTTATACCAGACTTTAATGCGCCCTGCGCTGGCCTCGATGTTTACGGTGAACACCGATCCTAAGGAGTACTGCGTATCCAAGTCGCCCAGGTTATCACCGTCACCTTCAACGAATAGGTGGGAGCCTTCCAGCCGTATCATAATCACGTCATCGGAGTCATCATGGATCTGGCCCGCCACTACTTCCGGCTTTGCTGCTGGCAAGTGTGTAATTGCTTGTCTTACGAACATAGTGTGTGTACCGCTCGAGTTGGACCAGTTTGCTTTGGTCTTCCCGCTGTTAGTCATCTCGCGCAATTCGGAACGGGGATATGAGGAGTTCTTGGTTGTAGCGCCACCAGCATGCGCCTGAAACACTACACCATTCTTTGCCTCGTTTACATGGAAATAGGGGTTCAGTGCAAATTGGGCAAGTTGGGGCTGCATAATATGGTCAGGGTTGCTGCCAATCGCCGTATCTACAGGCAGTGCTAACATCCAGTTAGTCAAATCCAGGATACCTGCCGGTAAACTATGTGGAGGCGGTAAGATTGGAGACGCTACAGGTGGAGTTTTGGGAAGAGGAGCTTGTGCTACAGGTGGATTCGGCTTTGCTGGTTGCGGTTTTGAAGGAGTATCCTCAGTTTTCCCCTGGGAAACAGGCCGGGTAGTACGCACTGGACTAGGCAAGTCATC
The DNA here is from genome assembly GCA_041743655.1 of Saccharimonadales bacterium (SeqCode). Classification (GTDB taxonomy): domain Bacteria; phylum Patescibacteriota; class Saccharimonadia; order Saccharimonadales; family UBA4665; genus JARIHD01. The sequence goes on from JBGTMJ010000019.1 coordinate 3,910, forward strand.
TTCCGGGGATTCGTAGAGTAATATAGTACCAAGAACCAGGAATATGGCTAAGAAAATAGGTATAATCGATTTGGTTTGCCTACTTGGCATCTTTTTAGTTTAACATAAGCGTACTTGCCTAAATTGAGGAAAGATGCTGAAAAGACTATTGTTTTTCTAGGCATAGGCAAGTACGATGGCGCAGTATGATTATAATTAGGTGGTTAGGGGCTTGACTTTGATATGAATGTGCATCGTTTAAGGAATATTCCGCGCAAAACCAAGAGCGTTATAATCATAATCCTTCTAGCAGTCTGCGTTAGTGGTTTTGCCCTAGCTAGGTTTACTGCAAGGGACCAGTTTCAGCCTCTGAACTATTCAGCCGACAATGCAAAAATATTCTATGTTAGCGCCCAGGGCAATGACAAGAATGAAGGTATCAAGCCTGACAAAGCCTTTACCACTATCCAACAAGCCTTAAACCATGCTCAGCCTGGTGACCATATTGAGCTGGCTGATGGCAACTACTTCCAGTCTCCAGTAACTGTCAGAGACGGCACTAAAAATAAACGCATCACCATACGTGGAGGCTCCAAAGCAGTCGTCCGTGGAGAGCAGGATAAGACAGGACGCGTCTTTCAAGTATTCCATGATTACACCACCCTTGAAGGGTTTACTATCGACGGCAAGAATGGCCGCGGCGACGAGAAAGCACAGTATCAAGACAAACTTATCTATGTTCTGGGCAAAAAACCTAAAAAGGGAGTTGAAGGTTTGCGCATTACCCGTATGAATATTCAGAATGCGGGTGGCGAATGTATCCGCCTGCGTTATTTTGCTGTAGAGAACGAGATTAGTCACTCGACCATCGAAAACTGCGGCGTGTACGATTTTCGCTTTAAGGACGGCGGGAAAAACGGTGAGGGGATCTACATAGGAACAGCCCCTGAACAACGGAACGACGGCAATAACCCAACCGATGATCCAGACGAGTCCGCTTATAATCATATCCATCACAATCGCATCAGAACGCACGGCAATGAGTGCGTGGATATTAAAGAAGCGGCCACACATAACCTTGTAGAGCATAATACTTGTGAATACCAGAAGGACCCTGAGTCAGGCGGCCTCGATGCACGTGGCGACTTTAATGTATTTCGTTATAACATTATTAGGAATAATGAGGGTGCTGGCGTAAGGCTGGGCGGGGATGAGGAAGAAGATGGTGTCTATAATGACGTTTACGGTAACACTATTGCTGATAATATAGGCATTGCTGTAAAAATTACTCGCGTGCCGCAAGGAAAAATCTGTGACAACAGATTAGAAAACAATAGCGACCGCGATTCAGGCCCTAAAAACATCAATCCTTCCACACATTGTAAGTAACGTAGTTGCTTTATTCTCCATATTGGTATATATTCTTCCCTATAAGGAAGGTCTTTTTTGGGCGATTGTCAAATTGCTGGTATGCAGGACCATCTATTAAAATTTTGTCTAAATGGAGGAGTCCTATTTATGAAGATTGCAGTCGTTGGTAGCGGTTTTGTTGGTCAAGCAACAGGTAAAGGCTTAAGCAAGCAGGGTAATACTATCACTTTTCTAGACGTTGACCCTGAAAAAGTCGCATCGTTAAAGAAGCAGGGTTTTGAAGCCCACACTCCAGATGAATACTTGACCATTACCACTGATGCTACTATGTTCGCCGTTCCTACACCA
>JBGTMJ010000020.1:0-20458 GCA_041743655.1 Saccharimonadales bacterium (SeqCode)
AAAGTCAATGTCAGCACGAATTGTGTGCAACGGTACTGAACCCTGTACTTCTTTTTCGCGGCGTGACATTTCGGCCCCATTAAGTCGTCCTGCTACTTCAATGCGGATACCTAAAGCACCGGCACGCATAGTAGCTGCAGCTGAAGACTTGATTGCCCGACGGAAGCTCATGCGACGTTCCAACTGATGGGCAATGTTTTCAGCCACCAGTTTAGCGTAAAGTTCAGATTTCTTGATTTCCTCGATGTTTACGCGAGTTTGTACGCCATAAATCTTTTCAATAGTAGCCTTAAGTTCCTGCGCGCCAGTACCACCACGACCAATTACAACGCCAGCTTTAGCAGTAGTAATCGTAACGGTAACGAGGTTCGGCGAACGCTCAATGTCAACTTTGTTAATGGCCGCACGCGAGCCAAGCTTTTCCTGAATCATGCGCCGGACCGCAAGATCATCAGCAAGGAACTTAGCATATTCACGCTTGCCTACGAACCATTTGCTGCGCCAGTCTTTATTGACCTGAAGACGCATACTAATTGGATTTACTTTTTGACCCATATTATTTGTTCTCCTTTGTAGTAGCTTTTGCCGGCTTTTTAGCTACCCGCGTCTCACCATCTACAACGACACGAATATGAGAAGTACGGCGCTGGAAGGGTAGTGCACGGCCGTGTGAGGCTGGGCGGAAACGTTTTAGACGCGGGCCGGGAGATACACTTATCTCAAGAATGTTCAGTGTGTCAGGTTTAAGATTGTGGTCGTGTTCAGCATTAGCTGCCGCACTCTTCACAGCTTTTTTAACTGCCAGGGCGGCCCGACGTGGGGTGTGGTCAAGAATAATAACGGCGTCAGCTACAGTACGGCCACGTACTAAGGCAGCCACCACGCCAACCTTACGTGGGCTGATACTTACTCCTCTTGCGATTGCTTTAACTGCCATAATATATACCTTAAGCCTTAGCTTTCGCTAACTTACCGCCGTGCGAGCGGAACTTACGTGTTGGTGAGAACTCGCCCAATTTGTGACCCACCATATTTTCGGTAACGAATACCGGTACGTGTACCTTGCCATTGTGCACTGCAAATGTGCGGCCGACAAACTCAGGAGCAATAGCGCTTGCACGAGCCCAGGTCTTGATAATAGTACGGTCTTCATTACCCAGTGCAGCAGCTTTCTTAGCAAGCTTAGGGTCAATAAACGGTCCTTTTTTCAGTGAACGACTCATGGATTACCTCTTATCTCCTCTTGGCCGCATGACGGCTCCTTACAATAAACTGACTAGTGGCCTTGCGGCGGCGGGTCTTGTAACCTAAAGTCTTTTGGCCCCAAGGGGTACGAGGAGCCTTCCCCATACCATGACGACCACCATCACCACCACCGTGTGGATGGTCAACAGCGTTCATCACAACGCCACGTACCGTTGGACGGATACCTTTGTGGCGGTTCCGGCCAGCCTTCCCAACCTTAATGTTCTGATGCTGCTCATTGCCAACTACGCCAATGCTCGCAGCACATTCTAGGCTAATCAAACGTACCTCACCAGATGGCAACCGGACCTGGGCATAGCTAGTTTCCTTAGCCATAAGCTGTGCACTATTGCCAGCTGAACGGGCAATCTGTGCACCACGGCCTGGCAATAGCTCTATGGCATGGATCGTACTACCTACAGGGATGTTCTTAAGGGGCAGGCGGTTACCATTCTCGACAGGGGCTTCTTCGCCACTGGTAATTGTCTGGCCGACCTTCATCCCGTTAACTGCAAGGATGTAGTGGTATTCGTTAGCTGTGTCTTTAACACGGGCAATACGTGCGGAACGATTAGGGTCATATTCAATATGCTCAACCGTTGCGCTTAAGCCCGCTCCAAAATTAAAATTAACCAGGCGGTAGAATCGGCGGGCACCGCCCCCTTTGTGACGTGTTGTAATGCGACCCTGATTATTGCGGCCAGTGCTACGCCGTTTTGTAGTCAGCAAGGAACGTATTGGTTTTTTGGTCGTGATATCACTCTTATCTTGTGTAGTCATACCGCGACGGGCAGGAGTGGTAGGGTTATATGCATGTATAGCCATTACTTTTTCTCGTGGTCTTTCTTGGCAGCTTTTTTGTCCTGCTTGGACGACGTGTCTTCAGCTTCAGCAAAGAAGGGTAACTTGTCACCTTCTTTGAGCACCACGTAAGCCTTCTTAATGTCAGAACGTCTACCTAATGTAGGGCGGCTACCCTTACGAACAGTGCGCTTGGGTTTACCTTTAACGTTCACAACATTGACTGTTTCGACAGTCACACCAAATTGAGCTGCTACGGCTTTGGCAATAGTGTGCTTATTCGCACTATGAGGTACATCAATGGCATAGCTGCGGCGAGTTTCGCTGAGCATGTATGTCTTCTCGCTGACACGAGGCTTCAGAACCATAAGTTTGTCCATTACTTCTTACCTCCAAGCCAGTCTTTGATTGCTTCCAAGGCTTTCTCGGTGATTACCAAGTTGTCACTGTTCAACACATCATAAACGTTCAGATAGTTAGCCTGGATAGCCTTCACGTTAGCCAAGTTGCCAGTGGCACGCTCAGTGCTGGCGTCTTTTTGGTCAAGCACCAGCAAGGTTGAGCCTTTGACTTGTATTTTACTAAGTAATTTAACTGTTTCAGCAACCTTGCTGTCTTTATTGACAAACGCCTCAATTATTTTAATGCGGCCTTCTGCAGCAGCGATACTAAGCGCCTGGCGGGTAGCCTGGCGCTTTGCGGCAACGGGTATCTTTTTGGTGTAGTTCTCGTCTCCGGTTGGGCCAAATGCAATACCACCACCACGCCAGATCGGGTTGCGGCTAGAACCAAAACGTGCCCGGCCAGTACCCTTTTGTTTCCAAGGTTTACGGCCCCCACCACTAACAAGACCGCGAGTTTTGGTTTTTGCCAAGTTTTCGCGGCCGTTAGCGAGGTATGCAGTGTAAGCCATCTTGAGAAGTTCGTGATTCTCCGGCATAACAGCAAAGATGGCAGCATTCAGCTTAGTAGCAGTAGCTGACTTTGTACCGTTCTTTGAATAGGTTAGTGCTGTTACAGTGGCCATGCTATTTAGCCTTCCTTAATAACTACGATGCCCTTGCGCGGGCCAGGCACAGCACCTGTTACACCTATAATGTTATGCTCTAAGTCAATCAAGGCGACTTTAAGGTTCTTAACAGTTGCCTGCTCGTGGCCCATTTGTCCTGCCATCTTCTTGCCCTTAAAGATCTTCTGTGGATACATAGAACCAATAGAACCAGGACGGCGGTATGAGCGACCACCATGAGTCTTACGCCCGCGGTGGAAGTTGTGGCGCTTAATAGTACCAGCCCAACCCTTACCTTTACTGATACCGGTAACATCAATCGTGTCACCAACTGAAAAGACCTCAGGTTTTAGCGTTTCGCCTACCTTGAGGTCTTCGGTTATCTCTTCAACACGTACTTCGCGGATAATCTTTGGGGTAATGTTAGATGGTTTAAAGTGTCCCACCTGAGCCTTGGCAACGTTCTTGCCTTCCTCAAAGCCGATTTGGACTGCTTGATAGCCATCTGCATCCGTAGTTTTAAGTTGTGTAATCACGCAAGGACCAGCGGAAAGCAGGGTCACAGCCTGTACAACACCATTCTCTGCGATGGTGCTTGTCATGCCGACTTTTCGGGTAATTAATGCTTTCATAGTTTCTCCGTACAAGCACCTGGCTAGCTTGTATCATTCTTGATCCTGATGCCACCGGTTCTTACTGGGTTTATATAAAAACGCTCGGCTCCGGGCGGTTTCACCTCTGTTTCAATGCGACCTTCCCAAATTGCCAAGTACAGGATTTTTCTATACCAAATCATCTTACAGGAAAACGTAACTCCTGTCAATGTGTTGTATATTCCACACTCTACAACACGTCCCCTCGGTTCTACTAAAGCTCAAAGCGTATAGAAAAATCTAGAAGCTTACATAAAGACCGTACGGGGCGAAATAGCCAAAGAGCATAGCAACCAATAAGATTGCGTATTCAATTTTGCGATCTATCTGGAAATGTTCATGGAGCGTAAATACAAGGCCAATAATTAGCCCGATCGGGACAGGAATACCAATATCACTACCGTTGCTGATCTTTATCCAAACCGACCCTACTAACAAGTAAAGGGCCATTTTCATTAGGTATACGCCATCAAAATTGGCGTCATACGCCTTTGCTCGGCTTTTGCTCGGCTTTGTTTGTTTTGCCCGTACCATTACTTGTATTAAAACGCAGTTATACATAAAAAGCAAAGGGCGAACATTATAGATATAGCTTGACTGCCGCCTAAATCTGAGTACACTAGCAAAAATAAGACTATGAGTACGTTCCAGAGCAACATCATTGTGGTTATCGTCAACCTCGCCAGAGGCTGTGTTGCTCATTCCATGGTTCGCTCATAAAATCCTTGCAACCCAGCCCATCACCATAACGAGCGAACTTTTTATGGAAAGTTAAGCGGGGAAAAACGATGGGTAACGTACAAAAGGGTTCTCAATCTAAGCCAGTGTTTGGACCATATAGCCCTATACGTAAAGCGGGCAATTTTTATTTCGTCTCCGGGCAAGTTGGTGTTAACCCTGCCACAAAAACGGCATCTAGAGGGGTAGCCGAACAAACCCAACAAGCTCTTACTAACCTAGGAAATGTACTAAAAAGCGCTGGGCTAGGATTTGACGACGTCGTGAAAATAACTATTTTCATTACAGACATGTCTTGCTTCGGCGTCGTAAATGATGTCTATGTAGGCTACTTTAGTGAGCCGCGGCCTGCCCGCAGTACCATTGCGGTGGCAGAGCTACCTAGAGTTGCAGGCGATACCCCTGTAAAGATAGAAATCGACGCAATTGCGATTAAAGAGCCGTGATGGTTGATACACATAAAATTACGTCTAAAGAACCACCTGCACCGCCGATGGACGGCGCGACTGCAATCATTAGAACCCTTGAAAAGCATGGTGTAGAGTATATTTTTGGGTACTCTGGCGGTGCAGCAATTCCTATTTTCGATGCCCTAGTCACATCGAAAACAAAAATCAAACTCATCCTAACAAGGCATGAGCAAGGCGCAGCCCACATTGCCGATGGCTATGCCAGAGCTAGTGGCAAACCTGGTGTTGTGTTAGTAACTAGTGGCCCAGGTGCTGGAAATATTGTAACCGGCCTCATGACAGCCCACATGGATAGTGTGCCCCTCATAGCAATATCAGGCCAACAAGTAACCAAAATGCTTGGCTACGATGCCTTTCAGGAAGCTGATATTTTTGACATCACTATGCCCATAGTCAAGCATAATTATCTAGTCAGAGAAACCAACGACTTACCCCGTGTTATTGACGAGGCGTTCCACATAGCTAGTACTGGCCGGCCAGGCCCCGTACTCATTGACGTTCCTAAAGATATAAGTTCTGGCGTCTTCAATGCCTCACTAAACCAAGATATGGATTTGCCGGCATACAATTGGCGGTACGACATCGACACTAAAAAAATTAAACAGATCATGGAAGTCTGGAAGCAAGCTAAGCGCCCCGTCATTCTTGCGGGCCACGGCGTGATTATCGCCAAGGCCACCCATCAGCTGAGCGAGCTTGCCGAGCTAATGAACACCCCAGTGGCGACAACCTTGCTGGGTAAAGGGGCATTCCCGGAAACACATAAACTGGCACTGGGTATGCTCGGGATGCACGGCACTGGGTATGCAAATAAGGCCATAGTGGAATGCGACTTCCTACTCAACATTGGCTCACGTTTTGATGATCGCATCATTGGCAAAGCTTCGGAATTCTGTAACAACGCCTATATAGCACATATAGATATTGACATGGCCGAACTAGGTAAAATGATTAAACTCGATGTAGCTGTTCGTGCTGATGCCAAAGATGCTTTGGATGCTTTGCGCGTAGTCGTCCGGGAACCACATCCACACTCAGCAACGTCTGCTTCATGGAACAGGCACCTGGATATGTATCGTCGCCAGTATAAGTTGTCTTACGATAATAGCCAGGGCATGACCATGCAGTATGTCATCGACACACTCTATGAGCTTACCCGGGGCCAGGCAATAGTGACCACAGACGTAGGACAACACCAAATGTGGGCTGCCCAATTCTACAAAACAAATGAACCACAGATGTGGCTGTCCTCTGGTGGAGCTGGCACGATGGGTTTTGGTTTTCCTGCCGCTATAGGCGCCCAATTCGCACATCCTGACAAGTTGGTTATAGCTTTGGTTGGTGACGGTGGCTTCCAGATGACGCTCTACGAACTGGCCACGGCTTGTATCAACAAATTACCCATCAAGGTGATTATCCTCAACAACCACTACCTGGGCATGGTGCGTCAGTGGCAAGAGCTATTTTATGATAACCGCGAAAGTGGCGTTGATCTCCAAGGCAATCCAGATTTCGTCAAAGTGGCAGAAGCTTATGGCGCCAAAGGTATCCATATCCAGTACGCTAGCGAAGCCAGAGCCAAGCTGTCTGAAGCACTGACAGTCAACGATCGTCCAGTTGTTGTAAATGTTGAGGTGGCTAAGACGGATAATGTCTTCCCTATGATACCGGCGGGGGCACCGCTTACGGCCATGATTACCTCCCAGCCTCAAAAACAACTGGCTAAGCCTGCTGGCAGCACGTAAAAACTATGGAACACACCAACTACACTTTTACTTTGGAAGCGCGAAATGTACCTGGTATGTTAGTACGCATCACCCAAGTGTTCGCACGCCGGGGGTGTAATATTCAATCCCTCAATGTCAGACCGTACACAAACAACCAGTGGCCTATTATAGATGTTGAAGCATATGACATTATCGATCCGCATCAAATGCAATACCAACTAGAAAAACTTGTAGACGTTAATTACGTCAACGTTCGTCAACATACTTTACACAAAGGATAAAAATGGACAATGCTACTAAACTAACACTGCTGGCACGCGTATATGATGTCGCAAGCCTTTCGCCTATCGACTACGCTGTCAAGATGAGTGAGCAACTCGGCACTCACGTGTACCTTAAGCGCGAGGACTTACAGCCCGTGCATTCGTTCAAGCTCCGTGGAGCCTACAATAAAATCGTGCAGCTAACGGATAAGGAACGTGCACGTGGAGTAATTGCCGCAAGCGCCGGAAACCACGCACAAGGAGTAGCATTAGCTGCTAAAAAACTTGGCATTTCAGCACTTATCGTCATGCCGCGCACAACGCCAGCAATTAAGATTGAAGCAGTGAAAGCGTATGGGGCTGAGATAGAACTCGTTGGCGACAGTTATTCCGATGCAGCAGAGTATTGCAAGAAACTAATAAAGAAAACTGGACGGACGTATATCCACCCATTTGACGATCCACTGATCATTGCCGGCCAAGGCACGGTTGGACGCGAGATTATAGAACAGCTCCCCTACGTAACCCACATATTTATCCCTGTTGGCGGCGGCGGCTTAATTGCGGGAATTGCTCAATATGTCAAAGCATTGCGTCCTGAAATAAAAGTTATTGGCGTGGAGCCCGAGGACAGCAACGCAATGCAGGCGTCGCTTGCTGCCAATAAGCGTGTAATCCTGCCCCATGTCGGTATCTTTGCGGACGGTGTAGCCGTCAAGCAAGTCGGCGAAACTACATTTAGAATTGCCAAAGAATTCGTTAACGAATGCATTACGGTTAATACCGACCAGATCTGTGCCAGTATTAAAGCTATATTCGAAGAAACCCGCAGCATTGTAGAGTCAGCCGGAGCCCTGGGCGTTGCAGGCATCGCCCAATATGTCCTCGACCATGATATGTCGGGAGCACACGCTGTCGCTGTCTGCTCTGGAGCCAACATGACCTTTGAACGCCTGCAGTTTATCGCCGAGAGGACTCTTTTAGGCAGCAACAAAGAAGTGTTGTTCGTCGTCACCATCCCCGAGCAACCCGGTGCCTTGCTGCATTTTTGTAGGACAGTGGTAAAGGGCCATAATATTACTCAGTTTGGCTATCGGTTAAGAGAGCGCCACCAAGCACATATTTTTGTCGGCATCGGCATTAGTAATAACGCCGATAAGGATCAATTTGTCAAGAAAATGCGGGATTCGGGCTACAGCTTTACCGATCTATCGTTTGATGATACTGCCAAAATGCATATACGTCATATGATTGGAGGCCCAGCGCCCGCGGCAGAACACGAGCATTTTTACCGTATCAATTTCCCCGAACGGCCCAGCGCGCTTAACGACTTTCTAGTTGCCATCAGTGGCAAATGGAATATTAGTCTGTTTCATTATCGTGGCCAAGGCGGCGATGAAGGCTCAGTACTGATCGGCATGGAGGCGGCAAATAAAAAGACACTCGAGCAGACTTTGCGTAAAACAGATTATGAATGGGAAAACGTTGATACAGCCGAGAGCTTAAGCTTATTTACAAAATAACCTGGCTCACACCGTGGTCGCTATAATGGTGCGACTAAAGATGCAAATGGTTCGGCGTCTTTTAGTTGAAGATATTGGTCTTTCGCCCAGTAGCTCATGTGTTCGGCGTCAGCGTGCAACATGGTAACATATTCGGACCACTCCAGCCACAGGCATTCGTCTACTTCATTCGGGTTTGGTTGGGCATCATCTAAAGCATAGGCTATATAGACAGGACAGAATTCATTCTCGATCACATCCTCATACGGTGGCGCACTATACTGGTAGTGTGGCAAAACGACAGATATATTTTCAAGTTTATAAATGCCGAGCTCATATTTTGCAAGCCTGCGGATAGTATCTTCCATTATCTCGCCCGGTGCCGGATGCCCACAAAGGCTGTTAGACCAGACGCCGGGATAAATCTTTTTGCTTAAAGCTCGGCGGGTTACCAGAATTTTGTTGTCGATACGCCTAAAAATATAACAAGAAAACGCTAAGTGTAGTTTTGTATTAGCGGCATGGCTTGCGAGCCCTACCTCGCCAGTAGGTACTCCGTTCTGATCAACAAATACAATCTTCCCCGATTCTTCCATGCAACTTACTATACCAGATTAATAACCAAAGACTGTTCCCTAAGCCAAAATACTACTTTATTTTGTCGTCATGACCTTTGACTGCAGCTTCTATAACATCACGTGGTAAGGCAGCGGATGCCAGTAGGGCACTGCGTACTTTTTCGATTGCATCTCCCCCCACGCTGGTAGCTGCATCAAGTGCACCACCTGCAGCCGCCTTTGCGGCATTGGAAGTGTCCGCGCCAATTTCACCTGCTGCCACAATGGCACCATCTACGGCCGCAACAGCTACGCTCGCGATATCGCTCCCGGTCTCTACCGTCGTAGCAACCGCACCTTGGACTGCTTCATGTATCGCCATAATGACATCACCGCCAACTTGGCTTACGCTCACAATGGCAGCATGCACTACCTGCTCAGCTGCATCCGTTGCCGACGTTCCAACCTGGCCGGCGCCTTTAATCCCTCCGCTCACTACTGAAGAAACACTTTCAATGCCGGCAGCCCCAACTTCACCTACACCCCGAAAGACATTCACAATCTGGTTCTTAACAGTGCCGGTAATCGCGCTCATTATGTCGTCCGCACCGTTAACTGCTGCAACTACAGCATCAGTTGTCTCTTGAATTATTTGTTTAAGCATACTGCCCTCCCTTTATCTTATATATTTATAATGTAACCTTTATACGTGTAGTCAGCAATTCGAACCCTATCTTAGAAAACATCATGCCTCTGAATCAGAATGGAGATGTCATGTAATCTAATCTATGACCTAGTGGCGGTCACCTTACATCTTGATTTCTACGTCGCAACCAGCTGGTAGGCTCAAATTCATGAGTGCATCAATAGTCTTTGGCGTTGGCTCGGTCACATCAATAAGACGCTTATGGATACGCATCTCGAACTGTTCGCGACCCTTCTTGAATACGTGCGGACTCTTAACCACTGTAAACATGCTGCGGTCAGTAGGCAGCGGGATTGGGCCGGCGATAACAGCACCGTTTCGCAGTGCGGTGTCAACGATCTGGCGGGCAGCCAAATCAATTACTTTATGATCATACGCCTTCAGGCGGATGCGGATGCGTTGTTTGGCATCTGGTTTGCTAGCGGGTGTCGTGCTCATAATTTCCTTTCTTATTTGCACTCTAACGTGTACAACCGTTAGTTACTTGTTAATGATGAACATTTTACAATAAATTACCAAAAAGTGAAAGGTTTGCCATCATAAATCTACCCATAAATCCTCACTATGCAGCTCTTTTCCGTGATAGAATAGCGGCATTACACATTGACCAGCTGTTAGTGCTACCTCAGCAGCCCGTTCCCTGGTGGCAAATGAACTGTCACTCAGCACAAAACCTTGTTCCCCCCTAACCGGCATTTGACACTGGAGTTCCATGACCATGTATTTCATAAGATCCGGATGCCTAGCCGGCGGCGGGAGCGTGTATATTTTGTCATTTTGATTGATAGCAACGGCATCTACCTGTAGTGTTGGGTTGGTCTTGGATAATTCCATGGACTTGTCTTCTGTAGTTTTCACTTAAAAAAGAGGAGATTAATCCCCTCTTTTTTAGTCTCGCAATAGTTACCTATTACTTAACGACTTTGGTTACTACACCGGCACCAACAGTGCGGCCGCCTTCGCGAATAGCGAAGCGGAGGCCTTGTTCCATGGCGATAGGAGCAAGCAATTTGATCTTGAAAGTTACGGTGTCACCTGGCATAACCATTTCTTTGTCGGCTGGCAATTCAACTTCACCAGTTACGTCTGTCGTGCGGAAGTAGAACTGTGGCTTGTAGCCCTTGAAGAATGGTGTGTGACGTCCACCTTCTTCTTTAGCAAGAACGTAGACCTCTGAATCAAATTCAGTGTGGGGAGTAACTGTACCTGGCTTGGCAAGTACCTGGCCACGCTCAATGTCGTCGCGCTCAATACCGCGCAAGAGAACACCGGCATTATCGCCAGCTTGACCTTGGTCGAGCTGCTTTTTGAAAGCTTCAATACCAGTTACAACACTCTTGCGGGTGTCGCGTATACCGACAATTTCAACTTCTTCGTTAATCTTAACGACACCTTGCTCAATACGGCCGGTAGCGACGGTACCGCGACCTTTGATTGAAAATACATCCTCAATCGGCATTAGGAAAGGCTTGTCTAGATCGCGCTGTGGCTGTGGGATGTAGTCGTCCATAGCCTTAACGAGTTCCATCACAGCATCTTCGTTAGCAGCATCGCCAGCAAGCGCTTTGGCAGCAGAACCACGGACAATAGGACAGTCTTTGTCGAAACCGTTCTTTTCGAGCAGTTCCCGGACTTCTTCTTCGACCAGGTCAGTAAGCTCTGGGTCAGCAAGGTCCATCTTGTTCAAGAAAACAAGAATCTTAGGCACACCAACCTGCTTGGCGAGCAATACGTGCTCGCGGGTCTGAGGCATGGGGCCGTCAGCTGCAGAAACCACGAGGATAGCACCATCAATCTGGGCAGCACCAGTGATCATGTTCTTGACGTAGTCAGCGTGTCCTGGCATGTCAACATGCGCGTAGTGACGCTTTTCGCTTTCGTACTCCTGGTGGGAAGTAGCAATCGTGATACCACGTTGACGCTCTTCAGGAGCGTTGTCGATCTGGTCATAAGCGACTGGCTTGTTTACTGCGCCTGGGAGGCGCTTTGCGAGTACAGCTGTAATAGCTGCGGTAAGTGTAGTCTTACCGTGATCAACGTGGCCCATGGTGCCAACGTTAACGTGCGGCTTGCTACGATCAAATGTTGCTGCCATGTATAAATGACTCCTTGTAGTTAGTATTTACTGTATGAGAAATATAAACTCACACAAGTGACCGATACATTGTAACCAAAAGTGTTACTCCTGTAAAGTGCAAGTCCTACTTTGTAGAGTAGTTCACGATATTTAAAGCGCCTAGTACCGGAAAACGCAAGAAAACAATTGTGAACACTTGCATTAATGATCACCTGTACCATATACTCAGTAGCGATGAACACTCTTATAACAATCAGCAAGAATAATGCCTTTTATTTTTGGTTTTTTAATAGCCCAAACGCGGGAGAGTTGTTGACGTCCTAAGAAAATCATACATAATAAATAAAGAAGCAACCACACCTCCCGAAAAGGGAGTTTTTTGTTTTATAGGGAAAGGTAAAGAGAAGTGATAAAAGTTCTGGGAATCGGCGAATCAGTAGTTGATACTACATCAATAGTCAAGCGCGACAATAGCGGAGCGGAAGAAGTACTCGCTTCATACAAAGATGCGGGCGGTCCCGTACTCTCTGCTCTGATACTTTTGTCCAGGCTTGGCTATGAATGCAGCTTCATGACTTCATTGGGACAGGACACCGAAGGTAAATTGATTAGGGATACACTAAAGCATGAAGGCGTCAGGCTTATCAAGCACCTACAGCCGACCACCAAGAAACATACGATAGTGGTTAATGCCAACACGGGACAACGGGAAAAGTTCCGCGGGACAACAGTGCATTCCCCTATCCAAGGCATCGCTCCAAGCCACGTACGATCATTTGACATTATCATTGTGGATCGTCACGAGCGTACAGCTTTTTATGAGGTTATAAAACACAAGAGTTCAAAAACTCTCCTCATTTCTGATCCGTCGACGGAAGTCTCTGCTTTTACGCTCCAGATGCTCCGTCATTCTGCATGCCCTATTGTGCCTATCGAATCATTAGCTGTATTGGGACAGGGAAAATCCTTAGTACGTGCCTTACAGCACCTTTATGTAAGTTGCGGTAAATCGTACGTAGTCACGCTAGGAGAGTTAGGAAGCCTTATATATGACGGGCAGAGCACGAAACTCGTGCCCCCTTTAGTCGTAACGACAATTGACACATTGGGTGCAGGAGACGTCTACCGCGGAGCATTTGCTCATATGCTCGCACAAGACAAATCATTATTAGAATGTGCTGTCTATGCTAACACTGCTGCAGCGTTACAGTGCACCAAACAGGGCAACGCACATGCCATACCGTCTAAAGATGAGATCAATCACCACTTGCATAACACTCGCTACAGCAACGTGGGCATGTCTACGGTTAAAACATATTTTTCATCAATGAATCCGTTACCTGTTAAGCGTGCTGCGACACCCGCTACAATAAATGTTTAGGGAAGGACATTTTATGCGTCACAAACCAATTATCATTGCCGGTCCCTGTGCGGCCGAATCGCAAGAGCAAATAGATATAGCTATCCGTGAAGCCACAAAGCGTGATGTTGACTTTTTACGCGTTAATTTATGGAAGCCGCGTACCAAGCCTGGATTTGAAGGGCTGGGTGAAAAGGGCCTATCACTGCTTGTCCGTACTGCCCAAGCTGGTGTTAACCCCGGACTTGAAGTCATTATGCCCGAGCACGCTGCACTGGTCATGGATACTGTGTTGCCGCATCTCAAGCGTGACGGCAAACTTCTGCTATGGATTGGCGCCCGCAACCAGAACCATATTGTGCAGCGGGAAATCGCCCGTCTTGCAGCCCGTGATCCCCGGGTGGTGCTAATGGTCAAAAACCAACCTTGGGTTAGCCAAGACCATTGGGAAGGTATCATCGGGCACGTCCTGAGTGCCGGACTGTCAAAAGAGAACTTGTTGAATTGCCATCGGGGTTTCGCCCCATCCGGGAGCAACCCATCAGGGCTACGCAACATACCCGACCACGACATGGCAATGAGTATCAAGGAAACTACGGGCGTACCAGTTATCTTTGACCCTTCACATACTGGTGGTAACGTACCAAATGTATTTCGGGTTGCTGAAGTCGCATCTGCGTACGATATCAATGGAATTATTATCGAGGTCCATCACGACCCAGCACATGCCTTAACCGACCAAAAGCAACAGATCACATGGCCGGAATTTGACATGCTCATGGAGACAATGAGCCAGAAAACTTTAGCTTTACAGCTCTAAGCTGTCACAGATTCAGGCTTAGAATCCTACTAGTTTACCAGTTGATATGTGGTTCTGAGGGCCAGGTGTGCCTGTACGCCTGTATTGACTTACATACTTAAACGTGATATTTGTATCCATTGTGACTAGTCCTGAATTCCACCCTATATTAAGACAGACTCCCCCGATGCTGCGGCAAAGGGAGGCTGCATGAGTACGAACGATACTGATCCTGGATTGAACCCAAATCTTAAGCCTTCAAAAGAGCCAAACCTTAAACTTGTAGCGGGGGTACTGACAGCTATAGTCGTCATCGGTACAGCGACTGCCTTTACGATGTCATCAAAAGAAAAGGCTACCCCCGAAACTCCTCCTACAGAGATCGCCAATGATTTTTGTCCCGCGCTGCCCAGTTTACCCAACAATCAAGAATCTAGCGAAGTTAAAGGGAGCGTTGATCTGGTAAAGAGCGGCAAGTGGGAGAATATGCCAGGGATAAGCAGGGAGCCGGGCGGCTTACGTGTGACCCCACTTAATAGAAGGATTGTCGACCAAGACGGCTCAGGTGGCATAGAGAATCAACCTATCAACCTATTTGGATCACGGTTAGCGGTAGATGGTAACTTTGAACTCACCTTTAAAATGACCGAGCTGCGAGCAGATGAAGGGTCAATTAACCTGTATGCCCAGCCGCCTATAGTCCGTGACGAAGGGTTGATTGGGTGCCAGGGTGGCGTACGCGTGGCAGTTGAACGTAATTCTTTTTGGGTCGGACCACCCGACAGCGAGACCGCTGACTACAAAACAAAAAAGGAGATCTTTATAGAACCGTCGGAAAGCCATACTATCCGAGTACGCAGAGAGGGCGGCGTGATGACCTTTACTATCAACGATAAGCAGCAGATAACTATCAATGACGACCTATTCAAAACCGGCCAGGTGTGGTTTGGGGCTGACTCCGAAACTTCTCCTTACTTGCTCCCAGAAATAAGTGTAAAGCCTCTAAGCGAAGGCAAGGTCCGGGTAGTAGATACAACCACATTAGATGTCGCACAGGACAATCCTGATGCCTTTCAAGCAATAATTGATAATGCCCGCGGCACGAAAAAAATAGGTGCCGCCGTGGCTCTCGGCCCCCTCGTCGGAGATAAAATGTATAGCGAACTAGCCGTCGAATGGTTCGGGTCGTGGACAAGTGAAAATGCTGGTAAAATGCAGTTCACGCAGCCTCGGCGGGGAGTATACACACTAGGAGAAATGGATGCAATCGTTGCCTTGGCGGAAGAGGATAAAAAAGCCACTCACGGACACACCCTTGTCTTTGGTGAAGCCAATCCCCTTTGGGTGCGGGACCTAGCCAAGACCAACCCCGAACAACTGGAGAGCGTCATGATTGACCATATCACTACCCTTGTCTCGCACTATAAAGGCAAAGTCAAATCATGGGATGTAGTAAACGAACCGATAGCTGATTACGATGAGTTCAAAGCTGGTTCAGCCGAACTACGTGACCACATATGGCATCAAAACATGGGCGAAGGGTACATTGATATAGCATTTCGGGCCGCACAGGAGGCTGACCCTAAGGCCTTGCGCTTCATAAATGAATACGGCCTTGAAGGAAGCATAGGCGATGAAGACACGAAACGTTGGGATGCCTTTTTGGGTCTCATTGTCAGGCTGCAAACGCGCGGCGTGCCCATTGATGGCGTAGGCTTCCAAGCACATATGTACGAAGAGGGTGACAAGATAGATCGAGAGGTATTCTCTAGCCGCATCAAACAACTGCAAGAGCGTAAGTTATTATTCCGAATTTCCGAGATGGACGGCGATTTCGCTCGTGGCCAATATGCGGAAGTTCTCGATATCTGCCTGAAGGCTTGGAACTGTGTCGGTGTGACGCTCTGGGGCATTTCTAACCGTTACAACTGGTATGACGACAACGGCCTAAAACAAGGCAAGGACTTCCTTTGGGATAAGGATATGAAACCTTCTGACGATGTTAGAGCCATACAAGAACAACTAAACCAATAGCGCGGCTTTCGCTACGTCCTTGCAGAGATGCCATCAGCACAATAAAAGACTTCCTAGGAAGTCTTTATCTTTTATTACCCCTCAAGCTCTTTACTGGTTGGCTCACGCATCACCAGTTCTGAAAGCGGCTTCTTAAGCCATGGCTGTTCACTTTCGGGAATAGCGAGTGATTTCGGCCACCGGAAGGGTCCAATGTCATATTCTGCCCGCCGCTCGTTTACATGGTCAAAATTTTCTACAGGAGGCAAGAAAGGCTGCTTGTTTTCGTCAAACATCCATTGTGTGCCAAAGCGCTGTGGTTTGCGTTCCAGGATAAGCACCTTGTCGGTCATGGAAGGTATTGCCTGGTAATAGGTATCATTTCTATCACGTCCATATAAGGTCGTAAAGGCTGCTAATACTCGCTTTAACACTTCTAACGTGTCATGCACGGCCAGCACTGACACTGCTTGGGCAGCGTCAACTCCAATGTTAGATATGGAAGGTTCACCTACATCATCCAGTATGTGCAACATGCGCTCTGTACGCTGATGTGTCTTCTGTATTAGAGCTGCATGCATGGATTCAAGTGCAGCTTTATCATCTTCGTGAAAGTAGGCTTGGCCAGCCTTACGCATCTGCTTTTGATCTACCTGCAAAAGTTGTATAAGTTCAGCTGCGTACTCTGGGTATCTCATAGCCCAATTATACCTGAAATACTAGTTAGTGCCGTTTGCAAGCAAAAATCGTCTAACTTCGTCGATGATACTCAGTCAAGAAAATAGCACCGAACTCTTGCTGTGCTATTTTCTTTGATAGTGGAAATGCAAGGACGTAGATAAAAGCTTAGAAGAGCAAAAAGTACGTAATTTTTTTAATCATGCCTCACAAAACTTCTAAACCTGGAAACTAATGTTCCCATGCACTCATTTCAAGTACATTACAGTAGCAGCAACTGACCACAAACAACGAATCAGTTTTCTGTAGACATCGATCCTAACCCTAATAACACGCTTATGCTAGTATTATAAGGTATGTTTAATCTCTTTGCGGACCATTCAGAGAGTCTTGCAGGTGCGTTTATGGGCCTGCTATTCCTACACCCTCTCTTTCTGATTATGACCTTAGTAACACTGTGTAAGCGGCCAAGATTACCATTGAGTGTGAAGATAATAGTATTTTCACAATTCGCATTCCTCAGCCTGTTTTTTCTACTATTAGTGCTCTTGTTTGATACTCATACATATCATGTAGGACAGTTACTCCTTTTAATACCGTTGGTTGGAGAAACCATTATTTACCTATGGACAGTGAAACATCAAGTTTATCCCAGGTATTTATTCGCGATAAGTATGTTTTCTAATACAGCGATAGGCAAAACGTGCCTTCGTGGCAAGGAAGCGGTATCGACGGCCAGAAAGAACTTAACTCTGATGCCACTCTGGTATGTCTTTTGGCTATTGCTTGTGAAAATCTCAGCCTAAGAACGACATTCATGCCATAATAGCACCATAAATTCTATGGTGCTATTATGGCATAGCGTTACAAAAAGAATGAAAGGAAAGTTATTCTTTCATCACGGTTCCTCTTGAAGAGGTACTCTTTCAGTTACTGTGCGACTTAAGCCATGCCGCGATTTCTATAATTCCTAGATGTTCAGTTGAGACGCGTATCGTAAAATCCTCCAAGTCTTTCGGGTCAGCTCCAATGCCACTGCCATTTCGAGCTAAAAAGATACCGCAGATAGTTATGGCCGTACGCTTATTCCCATCACTGAATGGATGGTCGCCAATAATATTTCTCAAATATACAGCAGCTTTGTCATAAAGCGACGGGTATTGTTCCTGGTCGAAAACTTCCTGTTTAGGTGCTTCGGCAACTGATTTTAGACGGCCTTCGTCACGAACACCATGCGTGCCGCCAAAGTCTTCGATAATCTGGAAATGAAGCCGAAATATTTCTTCTAAAGTTAGATATCTGAGGCTCATCGGTCAGATAAGTTTTTTAAGGTCTGGCCGTACTTCTCTACAAAGGTGTCATACTCACGGAGTAGTTTTCCATGCTTTTTGCTTTTGCTGATCAGCTCAACTCTTATCTTAAGTATGTCCCCACGCTTAGCCCCAAGTCGCGCAAGGTCTTTTTTAGATAGCGCAATACCTTCACTGGATCCAATTTGTATAAGTTTTTGTTCTGTTTCAATCATACAATCAATTATAAACTTATTATAATCATTGTCAATAACCAGCCCGGCCACAAAAGTTCTTTGCTATCGGGATCTACTTAGAATTTTTAGCGATGATGGCTTCGGCTACGTGGTTTGGTACGTCGGCGTAGTGGTCGAGCTCCATGCTTGAGCTGGCTCTGCCCTGTGTGTTGCTGCGCAGGTTGGTCGTGTAGCCGAACATTTCACCAAGTGGTACGAATGCCGTAATTTCCTTGATGCCAAGCGAAAGGTCTTCCATCGACTCAATGCGGCCGCGCTTGGAGTTAAGGTCACCGATGACTTCGCCCATGAATGCTTCAGGGGTTACAACAACAACTTTCATGATAGGCTCCATCAGCACTGGGTTGGCTTTTTTAACACCATCCTGCAAAGCCATCGAACCAGCAATCTTGAAGGCCATTTCGTTGGAGTCAACTTCGTGATAGCTGCCATCGTAGAGCTCAACCTTCAGGTCAACAACGGGATAACCAGCCAGGACACCGTTGCTCATGGCTTCAGTAACACCCTGTTCAACAGGCTTAATGTATTCGGAAGGCACCGCACCACCCTTAATGGAGTTGATAAACTCTAAGCCCTTACCAGATTCGTTCTGACTAAGGCGCAACCCTACGTGGCCGTACTGGCCGCGTCCACCTGACTGACGGACAAATTTGCCTTCAACTTCAACAGCATCCTTGCGGATAGTTTCACGGTACGCAACCTGAGGCTGGCCGATGTTAGCTTCGACATTGAACTCACGCTTCATGCGGTCTACAAGGATTTCAAGGTGTAACTCGCCCATTCCCGAAATAATCGTCTGACCGGTTTCATCGTCGACCCGGATACGGAAGGTAGGGTCTTCTTCTGCAAGGCGCTGCAGCGCGATACCCATCTTTTCCTGGTCGCTCTTAGTCTTAGGCTCGATAGCAATAGAAACAGGTGGGTCGGGGAAGGTAATACTTTCAAGCACAATTGGACTGTTCGGGTCACAAAGTGTATGGCCGGTAGTTGTACCCTTCAGGCCAACAATAGCGGCTATGTCACCAGCGGATACTTCGGTTACATCTTCTCGTTTGTCAGCCTGCATACGTACAACCCGTCCGACGCGTTCTTTCTCACCCGTTGAGCTGTTCAAGATGTAAGAACCAGCCTGGAGCTTCCCTGAGTACGCACGGAAGTAAGCAAGTTTACCTACAAAGGGGTCGGTAGCAATCTTAAAGGCCAGTGCCGCAAACGGCTCGCTTGGTGAGTGCTTGCGTTCAATCTCTTCACCAGTCTTGGGATGTGTGCCCCAAGTAGTCTTGCGGTCTGTAGGTGCGGGCAGTAGCTCAACAACAAGGTCAAGTAACTTCTCTACAATCACACCACGGCCGTCGCCACCACTTACGACAAAGAAGCTACCGCTCAAGATAGCCAAACGGACTGCTCGACGAACCTCGTCTTCAGTCAAACCTTCTTCGCCTACTTCAAAGTATCTTCCAAGCAAGGCTTCGTCTTCTGCAACAGCATTCTCGACGAGCAAGCTTCGGTACTTTTTGGCTTGCTCGAGCATGTCGGCGGGAATCTCGCCTTCAATCAGCTCATGGTCAGTGAATTCCTTGTAGGTGTAGGCTTTCATAGTGACAAGGTCAATCACACCGTTAATGCTCTGCTCAAATCCAATTGGCAAATGTATGGGGAACGCTCGTTTGCTTAAGCGATTGTGGATAGATTCAAGCGACTTATAGAAGTCACCACCGGTCTGATTGATCTTATTAATAAAGCAGATACGGGGTACGCCGTACTTGTCAGCCTGGCGCCAGACGGTTTCGGACTGGCTTTCAACGCCCATTTTTCCGTCAAATACAACGACAGCACCGTCGAGCACACGCAAGGAGCGCTCGACTTCTACGGTAAAATCAATATGCCCTGGTGTATCAATAATGTTGATCTGGCTGCCTTTCCAGTAACAGGTAACAGCTGCAGATACGATGGTAATACCGCGCTCACGCTCCTGGGCCATCCAGTCTGTAGTAGTCTCACCTTCGTGCACGGCGCCAATTTTGTGCTTCAAACCAGTGCGGTACAGGATACCTTCTGTCGTCGTGGTCTTGCCAGCGTCAATATGCGCAATAATACCGATATTACGCAAGTCCTGGATTGCATATTTCTTATCTGCCATAGTTGAAATTATTTAGTCCCTTTTAGTTACTTTAGTACTATTTATGTCCAATACTAAAAGGACATGTACGTAGCGTTTGCGTATATTTTATCAGATTATCCCGCGATTAGCCAGGAGTGATTACTAGTTATTGTATAAGATATCTGCAGGTTAAACCGTTCAACAATTCTACTG
>JBGTMJ010000021.1:0-17063 GCA_041743655.1 Saccharimonadales bacterium (SeqCode)
CCTCAAGCAATCATTGACACTGTAGAAATTGATGGCGATTTAGCCGATATCAGTAGAAAGTACTTTAACTTTGACCAGCCGCAAAATCTACGCATTACTTATGCGGATGGCAGACAGTTCCTTAACAATGCATCCGAAGCGTATGACATGATTTTCTTAGATGCCTTTAACTCGATTATTCCGCCGTTCCAGCTGCTGACCGATCAAGCGGTGGCACGAATGGGTGCCTTGTTACTTGACGAGGGTATCGTAGCTATAAATTGTGTATCTACGCAATCAGGGGCTGATAGCAACATTCTGGATGCAACCTATAGCACTTTCCGAAATCAGTTCAAGTACGTGTCAGCCTATAGAGTAACGCCTGCCGCCGAGTCTGCGTCATTACAGAACGTCCTGATCCTGGCGAGTCACCAACCGCTTGATCAGATGGTAATCAAAGAAGTGGCCAGCCGCCATCCTGAATTCAGCGCCACGATGCAAGCTAAAGTAGATATTGAATATAAGCCCAAGCTCATACTACGTGATGATTTGGCACCCGTAGAGCGGTACAGCCTTTAATAAATCAACTGGCCTAGTAAAGCTCGTCGTGCTTTTCGCTGAGGAACCTGGTCCACTGGCGGACTAACCTGAGTACTGTCTTTAGAGGCAGCTCGATAGCTATATCCAGGAAATATGCGATGACATTGATCCTGGCATATTTACTGGAGAGCCATTGGCCGACTATGATGAATGGCAGATAGAAAAAATCACGGAAACTTGAGAGCAGACCCACCTGTTTGGTGACTAATTCAAGCTCACGGACCATAGTACTCAGGCGGAATCCAAAGAAGCTGGCTGTTGAGAGGAATATAAAGAAGATTATGGTTTGCACTATGTTGAAGTCCAGCAAATGCAGTAGATACACAGTGATAGCGAACGGAATGAAGAATAGCATAGTAAAGAGCCATTTATATGGTGTGGAAGCGGTTCTGAAAGAATCATGGAATGCCGGTGCTGATGGTAACCCGTCAGTATAGAGGGCTGTATCGATATATTCACGCAGGGCAGCCGCATTAGCTGCCGAAGGGACCTGAATACCGAGTTTGAGGCTAGCCATATAGAGAGGTGGGAATAACAGGTTGATAGCTAAGGGGAGCCAGGCTATAGCGCCGACAACCAGATAATCGTAAGGGACTTCGATACTGATGCCGATAATAACCTTAGTAATAAAAATGAAGACTATGCTTTTAATGATGCCCCGGGTCAGGCGCCGGTGTACTTGCCGGTACTCTTTGGTAACTTGCTGCGCATAAGCATCAAGGAAACGTTCCCGGTCTGCGAGCAGTTCCGGTAGGTCATCCCGTTCGTCGGCCATACTTTTGACAATCCGGAGCGGTGCGCCTAATTTGCTAACTGCCCGTTTGAGCCGGTTCGTAAACTTGGATACATACAACTCGTCGATTGTCCGGTTGAAATGGATAAATGCCTTGAGATCGTCCGGCGTCTGGTGGTACAAGCGCATAAGGTCATACCGGGCTTCTGAAATGTCAGATTTCAATAATGCCTGGTGTACTGCAAGATAGAGGCATATCTCATACTGTTCACCTTCTTCACGAGTGGTAGCGAGCGTAGTTTTAGAGAATAATTGCAAATAGTGCTGGTATGCGCTGTAGGCCAGGGCAGTAAAGTGATTATGCGGATTGAGCAATGATTCGACTTCTACAGCCAGGGTTGATAGTGCCCAATCAATCGCTTTGTCACGCGGAATGCGTGCTTCACGCAGCCGTCCGAACGTATGCATGTATTCTTCGGTTAAATGACGGATCTTAGCAGCGGTTGCCGTGCTGAACTGTCCGTTACGCAGGTAGCCGGCCTGGGTCAGCTCTACAATAAGTTCTTCTCCGACATTATCCCTATGCCCGTGACGCAGAGTGAAAAGTGGAAAGTTGCGGTTATAGAAGCGCCTGATGGCCCGCTGGAGTAACAAATGATCTTCGGTGTATTCCGCAGCGTTCCGTAACTGTTCGTAGGCGCTGGATAGGGCTTTGCCGGTTCCCGGAACCTGGATTGGCGCACCTCCCGCATGATGCGCCTGCACGGCGGCATCATGGGATCTGGCAGCTTCAAGTTGCTGCCGCAACATATGGAGCAAAGACGAGTTATGTTTTGTGGACGACATGATTCTTTATACTAATTATAGATGCTTTGACGTTATTTTACCACCTTGGGAGGGTGAACGGTATATTATCTGTCACGATGTGTTTCCTCTCAAAGTAAAGATAGCTCATAATGGGTACCATAGCTTCTGCTGTAAATGTGATAATAGGTAAGGAGGCGGATAATGTGAAAGCAGCACAGATAAATCAGTATGGTAATGCTGGCATGGTTACGGTGGTTGACGTGGACAAGCCCTCGGTCGGTACCGACCAGGTTCTTATAGAAGTATATGCTGCGAGCATCAATCCTTTCGACACTAAGGTCAGGGAAGGATATGTACAACAGATGATTCCTCTCAAACTGCCCGTGACGCTCGGGGGAGATTTTGCCGGTGTCGTTAGCGAGGTCGGTACTAGCGTGGGTAATGTGGCTGTTGGTGACAAAGTGTATGGGCAGGCAAGCGCAGTCAGCGGCGCAAGCGGCGCTTTTGCGGAATTTGCCATGACAGCCGCTAAACAAGTATCTACCATGCCATCCACTATTACTTTTGCTGAGGCTGGTGCTTTGCCCTTGACGGGTTTGAGCGCACTGCAGGTGATTACGGGACGCATTAAACTGCAGCCTGGACAGAGAATCCTCATCCATGGCGGTGCCGGCGGCATTGGCACTATTGCCATACAGATTGCTAAACATATTGGTGCATATGTAGCTGTCACCGCTACTGACGAAGGTGCTCACTACGCTCAGCAGCTTGGCGCTGATGAAGTGATCGACTACAAGACGCAGGCTTTCGATACGCTACTGCACGATTATGACGCTGTATTTGATACGGTGGGAGGTGAGACATATCGGCGCTCACTCAGCGTACTGAAGCCTAACGGTATTATCGTATCCATGAATGAACAGCCGAACACTGCGCTTTTGGAACAGTATGGGGTAAAGGCTATTGCCCAGCAGACCCGGGCAACTACTGAATCGCTTGATGCGCTGACTACGTTAGTGGAGGAAGGCGTTGTGACGGCCCACGTCGGTAAGACGTATCCGCTTGATCAGATTGTGGAAGCGTTTAAAGCCCGGGAAGCGGGAGGCATCATAGGCAAGGTTGTTATAGTCGTGAAACAAGATGGGCCTTGAAGCGCAGAATAAGGATAGCGGTTAATGCTTCTCATGTTCGCTGTGATCCGTACAGTCTTCCAGCTCAACTTCAATGGTGGCGTGTTGTATGTCGCAAGTTTCCCTCAAGGTCTTCTTAACAGCCTCAACTATCTTTCGGCTGTCTGGCAATGCTGCTTCGTCAATGACGATATGGCAGCTGAGGGCATTGTAGCCTGAATGTATTGACCAGACATGCATATCATCTACCTGCAATACTTTACTGTTGGTCCGTATGGTGTGTGTGATAGCATTGATATTAATATCCTGTGGGGTACCTTCCAACAGTATTTGCACCGCCTCCTTAAGTATTTTGATAGTGTTATACAGCAGGAAAACGGCAATAAAGAGCCCTACGGCACTATCTACCCATTGGACGCCGGTGAATAGTATTACTAACCCTGCTATAACTGCCGCAAGCGAAGATAAGGCATCAAATGAAACATCTATGAAGGCACTGCGTATATGCAGCTCTTTACGGTGCTGTGACAACAAGTACGCGATTGAACCGTTTACGACTATGCCGCCAGCTGCAACAATAGCCACAATGCCTCCCTCAATAGCCGTTGGTGTGCTCAGTCTTTGCAAAGCCTCGAAGCCAATAAAGCCTGCCACTGTCAACATAACGCTGGCGTTTAATAACGCGGCAAGTATTGTGGCACGTCCGTAACCGAATGTGTTGGTGGCGTTTGCCTGACGCTTTGCAACCCGGTTAGCTACCAGTGACACGCTAAGTGTAAATGTATCAGTAAGGTTATGGGTAGCATCGGCGATAAGCGCCAAGCTACCGGTAAATACACCAAAACCAAACTCGATAATCGTGTAGATACTGTTGAGTATTACTCCAAGCTTGATACTACGGTCTTGGCCGTTTCTCAGTTGACTACTCATATTCTAGCCACCGCAAGTACTATCCGACAATGGTTCAAGCATACTGAACCTGTCAGCAATCTCGAGATCCGTCGGCTTATGATTTTGGACGAAGATGACCACGTTGCCAATGAGGTTATTTATACGGGCCAACCTTTCCTCCTCAACTTTGTTAGTTGTTGGGCTGTGGTCTTCATCGCCGTGTGCATAAGCCTTTGGGAAAAGTCCGTTTGATAGCGTGGTGAGCTGGTTATTTGATGTCTGAGCCGGGAAGTCACTCGCTTTACCAAAGAACTTCTCTAAATCCTGGTGCGTGAAGTCATGCAAGCTTTTCTCTTTGTACCCGTTTTTATCACCGACGTACACGTAAAAGACTGCGTCTTTTGGTATAGCAGGCAGATAACTACCACGTGTCGTCACCTTTTGAATATCCTTGAGATTATCTAGTTTGTAGCCGAGCGCATTGCTCATACCCCCTATAAAATTCCAGCCATAGTACTTCAGCACCATACCCCCTGTCATACCCTTCCAATGGATATGCACAAACTGGTCTTTATTATCATGGAAATGGATGGGTTGTTCCGGAAGGTTGGCGTTACACTGGTCTTTGGCATAGCCAATCTGGTATTTCCGTGTACCAAAATTTTCAGCCTTGCCGTTTACCAGTACCTGCATGCGGAAATGATAATGGTCAAGTGTGGGCTTGCGGATTGCTGCCGGTGAAGCAACGTAGAGGTAACCTGCGTAAAAAATAACCAGTAATAACGACATGGCCACCACTAGCTTAAAACGTTTACCGAAACGGTGTTCTCGTTGTGACGGCCTCTTTTCTTCGAGAACGTCGTCATTTTGCTTTTCTACCATGCCAGCATTATACCGTAATTGCCATCTTTTATATGAGGGCTGCCTCAAGCCTAAGATAAGCTTTGGGCGTTCTGAGACTTACTCTAAAAAGCCGACGTGTTAACTATTTGACTGATTTGGTCGCTCATTCTCGCTATTGTAAGAGAGTTATCAACGGTAAGTGAACAAGGGAGTAGAATATGGGAACACAAGATCGTGGATTCGCATCAATGCCACAAGACAAGCAAAGAGAAATAGCGAGTAAAGGTGGTAAGGCAAGCGGTGCAAACTTTGCAAACGACCGCCAGAGGGCTTCCGTAGCCGGTAAAAAGGGTGCCCAGGCGCAGCCTAGGGAAGCTAAGGCTATGGGTGGCCGTAACAGTCACCGAAGCTAGGTACGTCCTTACTGCCCCCTAATGATCAAGGGCTGTGCTCCAGCGCGCAGCCCTTTTCGTTACCCATTCTCTTGGTACAAGGTACGCCTTAATAGGTACCTTGGCGTTTCTGGCTTAGACAGCTACAGGAAGGGTAATGATGAATGTCGTACCTTTATTTAGTTTTGATTTTACATCCAATGATGCACCATGCAAGTCTATGATCTTTCTTGCCCAATACAGCCCAAGGCCGGTCCCGCCAACGGTTGCAGAAAGGGCACTATCCAAACGCGAAAACTTTTCGAAGATTTGATTAATATCTTCTTTGGCGATACCAACACCTTCGTCTTGTACTAATATGGAGACTGTTTTTTCTTTGCGATGCATGGAAACAAGTATCTGTTTATGAGGGGGAGTATATTTGCTGGCATTGTCGATAATATTCTCTATTGCCATCCGCATGCGTGCGGCATCAATATTTACCCATACATCCTTGTCCGGATAATGAAAGTAAGCTTTTTGCGAGCGGGCATTAAACTTAGACACCTGTTCGTCAATAATATCTTCTAGGAGTGGCGTAAGTGCAGTACGCTGCTTGATTAAGCGGACTTGTCCGGCATCGATCTGGGCAACCCGTAACAAGTCGTTAACCGTAGCTATTTGCCGCTCATTAATTTCGTAAATGGTCTGCACCATTGATAGCTGTAGGTTGGACAGTTCGCCGGCGTATCCGTCAAGCAACATCCCTGCATATTGTTTGACGCCCGTAGCGGGCGTGCGCAGTTGGTGCGAAACCAACGAAATAAATTCATCCTTCGCTTTTTCTAGCTGCACTTCCTGGGTAATGTCCCTGAAGACTTCAATGGCGCCAATAGGCTTGCCGTCTAGCAGTACGGGCGAAACTGTCAGCGCAACAGCTATTTTGCCCTGATCTTTTCTGCGGTAGTAAATTTTACTAAAAACAGGCTTGCCACTCAAAAAGACCTCAGTTATCGGCCTGTTAATATTAGGGATTATATTACCCGCTTCATCCTCGGCGATGATAGTGTCGGGGAACCATCGTCCTAAAACCTCATTTTCTGTAAGCCCGAGTAGGCTAAGAGCTGTTTTGTTGATGCGGCTTATATCTCCTTGCGCGTCAGTAACGATAGCGCCTTCACCAATACTCAAGAAGAGAGCGTCAACCTCTGCTTTTTCGCGAGCAAGAGGTTGCTGTACGTTACGAATTGGCTGTAACGGCCTATTCCTAGCGGGAGCCGCCATGGCTTGTCCTAGCATATTGTGGCTTGGAATCTGACAGCGCTGACAGCCTGTCGGCGAACGCATCGACATGCTCAGAATCATCGGTCAGTAAAGCAAAAGTTAGCCGTACCCAATCTACAAGAGGCCTTACATCCTGTTTTTGCAATGCTTCAGGTTCGATATTCAAGTGAGTAATGATTTGGCGTCTCAAAAAGCGCTCCCCAGCCGGGCCGAGGAACTCTTTGCTTACCCCGACAGCCTGAATGTAGACTGATGTGCTGCTGTGAGCCATAACTGCTACACTTCTTCAATCTTTTTAAGTCTTTTTGCACCGCGGGCAACCAAACCATATCCTACTGCATAAAACACTACAAGAAGGTAGATAATGAGAAGGATGGGCGTAAGGTCAAGGCGGTTGAGTCGTGCCGATAAGGTGGTTAAAAGCTGCAGGAAAATTGATGAGGCAACTATAACGCCGATACCCCTTGCCAGCTCCGTGAAGGCCTGCTGATAAATTAAGCCCTTCACTTTATCTCGGTACAGGTATAAACGGTAGGCTGCCAAAGCGCCCATATACCATACTAGTAGATATGGTATAGCGAGCGTAGTAATAATGAGCCAGTCAGGCAGATAGTATATAACTTGACCCGTTTCGTTGCTGGAAGGCCTGACAATAATGAGCCAGGTAAAAAAGTTCGACAGCATAATAAAGCCTATAGTTATATAAGTAGGGTGAACAAGAACAGGCTTAGACCGTAGTGTTCTTAACAATCCTTCAGCACCCTTAGCAACCATAAACAGAGCAACTAGTGCAAACAGCAGAGCTATATAATTTTTTAGAATGGTAGCAGTTGGTGTGAGGCCGGTGTTCTGATGTGCAACGTAGTTAAGGTATGAGCTGATACTTGCAGATATCGGTAAACTGAAGGCTAGCACCATTAAGCCGTTCGCAAGCTGATTAAAGGCCTTGCCTTCGCGGCTGTCTCTAATAACGGTCGCGTAGGCCTTAAATCGCAAAAATCCATATAGAGCAGAAAACCATACAAGGATAAGAGGTACTACAATCGTGAGACTGAGCAGGCGGGATTGGCCTTGCGTTATATTATATTTTTCTAATGTCTGTGGGTTGGAGGGTAAGCCTAGCGCGAAGCATACATATACGGCAGTGAGAATGATAAACAAGTAAAGATATAATTTGCTCTTCATAACCTCTCCTTATGTGTGTACATTATATAGCCTCCCCCTTTAGATTACGAGAATAAATAGGGTTATCGTTCGTAAGGTCGGTACTGCGATAGTGACTGGTAGTTTAGGAAGGTATGCGCATTATCGGCTTTGCAAGGCATCTAACAGTATCGCTTGCGAAATATATACTCGCCAGTCAAGATGTTCCAGTAAGCTATCATCTAAGTTCAGACGGTAATGGTCGCGAAGCAGCGCAGTTTTATCAAGGCTTCCTTCTAGCTCCTGGCTGGCCGGGTCGACAAAATCAAAATGGTATTTTACAAAGAAAGGTAGTTCGCTGATATAAGGAACAATCTCCCATGCCCGGCGAAAGATAGCTAACGCCATACTTCGTTCGCGGACAATCACGAGCGGCTTGTCTTCGGCACGTGGTGCATACATGTGCCAGGTACTGCGAAAAAGTGAGGCTTTAAAATCTTTGCCTGTTACGCCAAGGGTTTCGCCGTTTTCGTCAGAAATGTCGTACCGTGCCCCGAAATCGAGTACCTGGCGTGCCTGGATGGTACAGAGTACCGTATCTTTGTCTTCGGTGGTAAAAACCGTAAATTTTTCGCGAAATGCCAATCGTTTCTGTTCGGCGAAAGCCACAACCTGGCCTTTGCCGCCATGGTCATCAACATCAAAGACGATATATCTATTTACGAATGCCGTGATCTTCTGCTCAATAATAAACGATTTCACCTTTGTAATCTAACAGAAAAGCTACGCCTGGTCACCTTATTTCTTTAATCCCGCGTAGGGTTCTGTCGTTGAGCTGCTTATAGCTCAATGTCACTTTACCACCTTCTCGTTGCGTACTCTTACCCACCCTCCTTTTCGATCGAGTCTTTTGTCGGTATAGCCGAAAACCTGCCGTATGTCATGTGCCTTTCGGGTGATACCAGCATTGCACGCGCTTTTATTAGGCGCTCCCAAAAGTCCTGAACATCACATTTGCGTCGTTACTTACGCCAGTCTCCACCATTTCTGCGGTTCCGTCCGCTCAAGTGCCAGTTGTGTGGATTAGTATCTGCCAGTTGTGCAAATAGTTTTTTGGCTGTATCGGTGTACAGTTTTTCCTTGGCAACAAATGTTCTATTTGATTGCCAGTGAGTTTGCAGCAAACTGCCTTTTGCAGCTTGCTCAGCAAGCTCGAAATCGACATCTAAATTGTCGGCGTCTTTAACGATCTTGGCTTCAAGCGAGCTGCGGATTTCGTATTCTTCCCACAATGCGTAGAATTCTTTTTCTAACGATGTATCGGCTAACATATCTTCTATGGCTAGTTTCTCGTTACGTTCTACATATTGACGAGCAAGGTAGTCTACATCGCCGGCCCGGCTTTCGGAAATGTCATGTACAAGGACCATTTTGGCAACTTTGCCCGTATCAACACCTTTTTCGTGGGCAGCAATTATCATCGCTATCCAGAACATGCGAAAATGATGCTCGGCTAAGTTTGCGAAGTCATCGTGCAAGAAACGGCGCCACATCCGTTCAATAAAACGGATATTGCCCATTTCAAACAGGAAGTTGACGTCAGGCTTTAAATTTTTTGGTTTGCCCATGAAGCAAGTATAGCAAAGTATAAAATTCCCTAGTCAAAGGAAGGCTTATATGGTAAAGATGCGTGCGGGATTATCCTGCCCGGCTCTTTTAGATATGGTCATACTTACAAAGTGTCAGTCAGACAGATGACATATGGCCAACCAAATGATACAATTAACAGATAGAATAATGGTAGTTATCAATGAGTACACAAGCTAGGCTGTAAAACGTCTTCAAATCCACTTTGAGGGGTAATTTTATAGCAAGCTTAGCTTTATATGGAGATAGTATGCCATCACGCAAAAAGCTCGATTCACATCTAAAAAGCTTTTACAAAGCCGCGAAAACTTCCAGACAGCTTATGGGTTTAGTGTGGGAGGTAGACAAGCCCTTGTTTATTGGTTATTTAGTCTGTGTAGCAATACCAGCTATTGCACCATTTATTAACGCCTACATCTACGCCCAGATTATTAACTTCATTATTCAGGCCGTTAATGAGCAGTCGCAAGACTACCATCAACTCTACGTGCTGATTGCATGGAGGTTGTTAAGCTTGCTAATTCAGGAAATAGCATACACTGCGCAACGTAAATACAATAAGTTATTGTGGACTAAGCTTCCGATGCACTTATACCAGAAAGTCCTGTTCAGTATCTCCAACCTGGATGTTGCGCACTTTGAGGATAGTGACTTTAAGAACAAGCTGGAACGGGTAAGGGATAGTTTTAACTGGCGGCCCATCAACATGTTTAACGACATATGTTATAGCATGCAGGGGATTCTACAGGTTGTTATTGCTTCAGTATCCCTCATATTTTTAAATTGGGTTTTTGCTATTCTCATTCTGCTTGCCGCAATACCGACCCTTGTGTATCAGACAAAGGCCGCCCGAACGGCTTGGACAATCTGGGAAGATGATTCACCAACCAGGAAAAGGTTCTGGTACTTATCTGACCTGCTACAAAATAGCCGCAGCGTTAAAGAACTGAAGCTGTTTAAGTTAAGTCGTGGATTTCTCAGTGACTTGAAAAAGACACAACTTAGCTTTGTCAGTAAAAATGAAGCAGCACTCCAGAAAGAATACAGCAATGGCATACTGGCTAATATAATAAATATTGTAGTCTACGGAGTCATCGAGCTGTCTATTATCTTTTCAGCGTTGTCCAAAAGGATTTCCATTGGAGATATAACGTACTTTACGACGGTACTGGTAAACTTTCAGTCGGGTCTCAACGGTTTGTTTACGAGCGTATCAAATATTTACGACAGAAGCCAATACGTGGGCGAGATGTTTGACGTGCTGGCTACAAAGCCAAAAATCGTTTCACCCGCTAACCCTATTAAGTTAAAGAATGATACCGTACCAAGAATTGAATTCAGGAACGTCAGTTTTGCCTACCCTGCTTCAACTAAAAAGGTACTCGATAACTTCTCACTAATTATTGAGCCAGGCCAGAAGATAGCCTTTGTCGGCGAAAACGGAGCAGGTAAGACCACCATAGTTAAGTTGCTGGGCAGGTTCTATGATGTTGACAGTGGCGAAATATTGATAGACGGTAGTAATATCAAACAACTTAGTTTAGAGCAGTGGTATGACAAGCTTGGAGTACTGTTCCAGGATTTTCTCCAGTATGAGTATTCACTCCAGGACAACATTCATTTTGGCCGTATCCAGGCACCGAACGCCTTAGGGGGGATTGTTGAGGCAGCCAAACAGTCTGGTGCCGATGCCGTAGCGAAAGGTTTACCTAAGGGCTATAACCAGATGCTGGGCAAAACATTTCAGGACGGTATAGACCTTTCAGTCGGGCAGTGGCAAAAAATTGCTTTAGCGAGAGGGTTTTATCGGAACGCATCCGTTCTTATTCTTGATGAACCGACTGCTTCTATTGATGCCAAAGCCGAAAGTGAGATATTTGAAAAAGTTGAGAAACTGAGTAAAAAAAGAACGGTTCTTATTATTTCACATCGTTTCTCCACCGTCCGTCATGCTGACAGGATTTATGTGCTTGATAAAGGCAGAATAAAAGAACAAGGCTCACATGACGAGCTAATGAAGACAAACGGCATTTATGCAAGCCTGTTTGATTTACAAGCGAGCGCTTATAAATAATAATGAATCTATTGAAAATTATCGTTTGAAGTAACCAATGATTGTCAGGACGAAGATGGCTGCGCCTAAAAACTTGCGAAAGGGGCTTATACCTTTAGTTAACTCCAGGTAGGCCCAGGTGAAAATGAAAGCGCTACTGAGTAGTTCGAAACCTGCGCGCAGGTGAATACTGCTTGTAACCAGGGCAGCGCCCTTAAAGGACAGCCACCCCATTAATGGTAAATTTGGCCGTTGCCATACGGCTATGTTACCATTATCATCTTTCCAAAAATTCTTCCATAGCGAGCGTGGTATTTGGGTCATGCATGTATTGTATCTAGTATAGCCAGCATTTTTTAGAGTTTCTTTAGCGGCGATGACATTGTCTGGGATAGTATGGCTAGAAGGTAATCAGTCAAGCGCCAACTGTGTCCGACCCGTTTCCAAATCGAGTAGTAGTTGTTTACGGACTAGACCACCATTATAACCGGTCAACTTTCCATTTGAGGCTATAACCCGGTGGCAGGGCACAATGACAGAGATAGGGTTTAGTCCAATTACATGACCGATCGTCCTGGCAGCCGACGGGTCGCCGGTTTTTTCGGCTATCAGGCCGTATGTCGCTGTCGCTCCATAGGGGATATCCTGCAACAAGGCCCAAACTGTTTTCTGGAAAACATTGCCGGCAAGACGTAGCGGTAGACTAAAACGAGTCCGCCTGCCGTCAAAATATTGCCCAAGTTGTTTGTGGGTAAGATCAAAAATCGGTAGGCTATCATTTCTTGTCCAGCTCGGAGCCGGAAGCCTTTCGTATTGCTGCCCTTTCATGTACAACCCGCTCAAACTCATACCATCTTCAGATACGAGCGTTAGCTGGCCTAAGGGGCTATCAATGTAGGTGTATAGGTCCATCCATTGCTAAGTATAGTCCACTAAGATCCATTGCCGTAATATCTGCTAAACTAAGCGTATGCGTAATAAAAAATTGTCACAAAATGGTTTTGCTGTAGCTGAGGGCATTATCATCCTGGTTATCATAGTAATAATCGGCTTTGTAGGGTGGAGAATTTTAGACAGTAACAAGCAGCCGGCCTCCCAGAACGCCCAACAAACAACTACAAGTAATACGAACCAAACAACAACGGCACAAACCGAGTCCCCAAAAGAGCTCATATGGCAACAGACCGAAAGCGGCTGGCAGCCTACTCAAACGCCTCCTGCCTGTCCCAGCCAGCCAATGCTGAAGATGCCAGCTGACATCACCAAAGTGACAGGCATACTGTATCCGGGTCAGACGCGTGGTACCTACAAGCCGCACGGCGGCTTCCGGTTTGATACCACTTCGGATAATGCTACTACCGTCAAGGCACCTATCGACGGATTTATTGTCAAAGGAACGCAGTATATGGCTGAAGGCGAGGTGCAGTACGGTTTTGATGTCATGAATAACTGTGGGGTTATGTTCCGCGTTGGCCACTTGCGTGAACTACCTGAGAACCTGCAGAAACTAACCACAACTTGGCCGGCCCCAATGGAAGGAGACTCACGGAACCAGCGGGTTGAACCGGCCGTGTATGTAAAACAAGGTGATGTCATGGGTACAAAAGTCGGCATCATAAAAGATAAGAACACGTTCTTTGACTTGGGCATTTATGATTACCGACAGGATAATGAGGCTAGTAAGTCACCAAGTTACCAGCAAGCCCACGCACAGGATAAAGAACTTTCGTGGCACGCGGTTTGTTGGTTTGATTGGATGCCAAAAGCGGATGCTGCCAAAATCAAATCACTCCCGGCTGGTGACCCATCCAGCGGTAAAAAAAGCGATTACTGTACCGGCTAACTTACTTCAACACCATGCCAGAAAGCAATATAGTTCGTAAAGTCTTTCTTGACCTTTTCGATTGAGCCATCCATTGGCTTTGGGTAGTACCACGCTGCACCTTTGTTGGTCTTGCCATCCACGATAACATCGTAATAGCTGGCTTCGCCTATCCAAAAGCACGTAGTATGAGCATCACTGTCTTTTAAGAACTCTATTTTAATCGAGTCTTTAGGAAAGTACCGGTTGCCTTCAATGTATATGGTTTTGTCACTCTCTGCTATAACCTGACCATTCCAGACTGCTTTCATATTTTCTCCTTCAGACTATTCTTACATTTCCTGTTAAATGGCGCAATTTAAAGACTATACAAATATTTATGCTTGAAGACTTAACGCAGGCGCTACTGTAATTATATTAATGACAAATTATGTTTCCGTGCCTGTGTAGCAAAGCAAGGTCCGCCGAGGCTTCTTATTTGTCTCCGACAGCCTCATCGATAAACTGGATAAGTTCAGGGAACTGTTTATATTGAGGCCCAGCTTCTGTATTAAAATGCCCCTGATCGCTAAAAACGATAAGCTCGCCTTTGGTTTGAGCGGCTAGATACTTAGCGTGTTCTATCGGGCAATAAGGATCATCCTTAGAATGAATAAAGATAAACTTACCACAATGCTGCTTTATCTTTTCGAAATTGAAAGGTTCACAAAACAAGTTCGTCAACTGACCCCAGCCAAGATCATCTTTAAATGCGCTCACTAAAATGGCTGTCTTGATTCGTGTGTCGGGAGCTAGGTTCTGTAACACATTAAGAATCTCGACCGCACCTGAGGAATGCCCGATGAGTATCGTTTCTTCGTTGAATGTAAACTCGCGGTTTGATAATAGGAAGTCGTTATATGCTTTTGCCTCTGGCTTGTCTGCACCAGGTAGTTGTGGCAACCACACCTTGTAGCCACGACCGACCAGTTTGCCTTTTAACCACATAAACCAATTAGAATCCGGCGTTGCTCCGGTACCGTGCAGAATAAGAACGTTAATCACTACCTCATCATACCAAAATTAAAAAACTTCTCATGGAACAAAATCGTACATATAGAAGTTTCTATAGAAGCTTTAAAATGAAGTAGCGCAATGCCGAACAGTAGACCTGGTTAATCCTATAAATCTAGAACCAGTTTTTTCTTTTAAAATTCAGGTACATAGCTAGGGCTGAAATGGTTGATATACCAACCACTAGTTTCAATACAGTAAAATCACCCAAGAAAGTCCAGGAGCCGGCTTCAATGCCGCCTGGCAGCAAGATGTTCATGCCATAAAATGTACCGACGACGGTAGCAGGGATGGTCAAGGTAAACAGCAACGTAAGGACTGCCAAAATCTCATTGGTTTTTTCGGTACTGGTCGTGAAATCGGCGTCTTTGTAGATTTCGATTGTTTCTGTTGCTTCCTCAACCGTTTCCCATAACTTTTTGCTCGTATTTGTATTAATTTCATAATACTTCTCGAGATGCTCGCCAGTGAATGCATCAATCGCTGCATCCAGTTCATCAAGGACGTTTTTCTGAGTCGCCATTGTCCGTCGAAGTCGCATAATTTTTTGCCTCAGCTGACCTATTTGGAAAGCATCCGACCCTTTATCGTCAAAGACGTTATCTTCTATTTCGTCTAGCTCCTGAGATATGGACTGGACAAGCGAAGCGACATCTTTCAGCAAGTTTTCAATTATATGGTACAGAATCTGCCCGGGCAGGGTGAAATCGGCAGGGCGGTGGTTCTCGTATCCATCAAACAGTTTTCGTATATTAGGGTTTGTTGAATCATGGACGGTGAACAGATAGTCTTTACCCAAGAAGACACATATCTGGCTTGTAGCAATGTGATTCTCTTTGGGAGACAGGTAAGGAAAATAGAGCAGCAGGAAGATGTATTCATCCTCTACATGCATTTGGGCAA
The DNA here is from genome assembly GCA_041743655.1 of Saccharimonadales bacterium (SeqCode). Taxonomy (GTDB): domain Bacteria; phylum Patescibacteriota; class Saccharimonadia; order Saccharimonadales; family UBA4665; genus JARIHD01. The sequence goes on from JBGTMJ010000021.1 coordinate 15,260, forward strand.
TTTGCCCTTTTTGCAAGCACTGGTCAATCTGCAGGGTATGCAGCTGGTAACTGTCGGTGATTTTTAGGAGATCATCTCTACCCGGGTCCTGAACATCTATCCACGTAGTTCCCTGGTGTTTCAGGACTTTGGTGCTGCTTACTTTCTTAGGTTCTGCAACCGGACTCTCTCTTTTGCCGAACAGGGTTTGCAAACTAAAAAAAGTACTATTCTCTCTTTTGCCGTTCTTGCTCATTTTAATCTGCCCAGGTGAAGTTATATAAATATGTAACCGATGGCGAACTGGAGGTATGATTCATAGCATAATCATAGCAAAAGCATAGTCGTTTGTATCGGATAAACAAAAAGATTTCCCGTGAGGGGAGCCATGACCATAATCTGGAGTGGAGGGTTATTATAGAACTAGCAAAAATGACTACGCGGTACCTGCTCGCTTAGTGCACGGGGAAGATTCATATTCGCCTCCCTCTATATTTACCCAGTTGCCAAACCATGAAGGTTAACGTTATGGCACTCATCAATTTCATGACGCATGTCACTATGCATGATAAAGTGAAGTTCAGGATAAGCGCAGAACAGAGAAAAGGTGTGTATTGCTGCAAGTTCGTTCCAAAGGTTTTCTAATTGGATAACAGCATCCTTATTGCCTACTTTCCATAGAAGTGCCACCATTTCTCCGTATGCACGTATCGGTTTGCCTTTTTGAGCGACGTTTTCTACTAAGGCCCCCACCACATCAAAAAATCGGTCCCTGTCAGGTAAATCATTAACCATAAACTTTGCGAGCGTCTCCGCTGCATCAAATGTTAAATACTGACGACTTAATTGTGCGGCCGCAGCATCTAAATCGCATTTTTCTAACCGTGCATTAAGACTTTGTACGTGAGAAGGGGTAGCTATAACTATGCAGGTATCGCCTCTCGATAAACCCGAGCTGATGAATTCCATAAGAGGAAATAAGAGATTATTATCAGACTGATAAAATTGCACAAGGTGGCCGGGCTGAGGCTTGGAAAACCAAGTCAGTTTCTTATGAGTAGCAGCTAGCGAGCCGTTCATTGTCATCGTACTAGAATAACATAAGGAGACAAGCAGCCATGTTAGCAATATTACAGAAGACTCAATCACTAAGCTGCTGTTTGATTAATCTAAACGTAGCAGTACCGGAGGGCAATCGTAGAATTTATCGCAACTAAAATTAATGATGAATTTTCAATTTTTAGAAATACTGTGTAGACGGTGTATGACAATCTCCTTAATGATAGGCTCGGGAATGGGATTGTCTTCTGTGAACTGCAAGGTTCCTTTAGATGTTCGAAACGTATCCAATTCTTCGCCTATGGCCTCTATCATCTCGTCCGATGCGGGAAATATACTCATATGATTCTTAAACGCAGCGAAGTAAATTAGATATTGTTTATTGTATTTGAATGCGGGTATCCCATAGCTAATGACTTCCTCAGCTTCTGGAACGACCTGCCTTACAATCGTGCGGACCCGCTCAAGCTTGTCTTTCTGTGACGGAGTGACATTTTTAAGATATTCATCAATTGTTGGCATATCAACATTCTAACAAACAAAAAGTTCCCAGGAAGCCTTTCGGTTGGACCACCTGCACAAATGCTATAGTTCAATTATGATAAGCTCCGGTCAAGCTAAAGAGACCTGAATCCCGAAACTAAAAAGTAACGCCGCACCTCTGTATACTGTTTGGTGACAAAACTAAACAGGAAAACAAACATGCATGCGTTACGTAAAGAGCATATCGTAGATCTTTTTGTTTGGGTAGACGACAGTCTTCCCA
>JBGTMJ010000022.1:0-5870 GCA_041743655.1 Saccharimonadales bacterium (SeqCode)
TATTGGCTGCACTAGGGCTGACCGTAATCGAGTGTGAGGAGTTATTGGTAAAGAGCTGTTTGCCGTTGGTATCAACTATTTCTACTACATTAATGTTGTGGTCTAAGTCGCTAAAACTGCTAATCTTCTGATCAATCCTAATAGTCCCCGAATCTTGATAGAGTACAAAGGCAGCGCCAATCGGTTGAGTGGCCAGGGATGCGAATGATTTGGAAGCCTCAACCAGATTGCTACGCAGCGTCTTAGTGTTCTCCTGAACGATTACCAGTGTTATGGCAGCGAACACCGCTACTAGTAATATGATAAGCAAGAATAAGAATTGGACACGAAGGTTCCAACGCTTCATTTGCTATTTCTGATAGACTTTCCAGAAATAAACACCAATACCGGTGCTAGGGAGGTCAATCTCTACATGATATGGTTTGACCAGAACGATATTTCGCGTTTTACTATAGAGAGGAATCGTCGGCACGTTCTTATCTATGTATTGTTCCATTTCTTGCAAAATTGCGATGCGAGCGGTTGGGTCGATAGTGCTACTCGCTTGTTCGGTAAGGCGTGCAATCTCGTCACTGCTGTAGTTTGCGGTGCCGGAGACAGTATTGTTCATGATGTCAAGGCCGTCAAGTGTGTTGGTGGTGTAGCTGAGCCAAAATATATCACCTTCGCCGGCTATTAGCTTGTTCACAAAGGCATCAAAACCATCAGTCTTAACAGGCTTAATGTTAAAACCGACGGCGTTCAGCTGTTTGGTGATTTCGGTGTCACCGCTACCACTGCCAGCGTAACTTAGGACCAACGGTGCCGCTGCGTTTGGCACGGTAGACAACAGTTGTTTGGCTTTAGCCGGGTCATACGGAATATTACGGATAGAAGGGTCGTGACCCGGAATAGCGGGAGGTATTAGCTGGTTGACTTGGGCACCAGATATACCACCCCCAGCTTTCAAAATGGCAGGGATATCCAATGCGTAAGCGGCAGCTTGGCGAGCGGCCAGCGATTGCAAAGGCGAGCCAGCCTTCTCAAGGTTGAGCTGGAGATAGGTTACGCCAAGATCGGGAACACTGATAAGCTGAGAGTTCTTAATTTTTGCCACGTGCTCCTTGGTGCCAAGGTCACCGGCTATGTCAAACCGACCGTTGATAATACCAGCTACCAGCTGGTCGTCATCGCCCACTGCTTCAATGTGGACGGACCGGGTATAGACATGACCGCCCCAGTAACCATCAAAAGCTGCTAAGTTCAGGAATGTGACGCTAGGGTCTGTGTTAACGGTTTTGACGATGTACGGACCGGTACCGGCATTTGGGTCACCTAAGGTAGCCTTTGAATCCAGTATATATAGGAATGTCAGCCGATTCAGCAAGACTGGATCAGGGCCATCAGTGGTAATCTTTATTTGGTAAGGATTAACTACTTCTACTTGCTTGATAGTGCTAGCCAGCGCCAGATTTGTATTACGGTTATTATTGCCCTGGTGAGCCACTGCGTAATCCAGACTATATTTAACATCATCAGCCGTCATAATACGCCCACTATGGAACTTAACACCATGGCGTAGATCAAAAATCCACGTTGTATTGTTTGGGTTCGACCAACTGGTGGCGAGTAAGGGTACGATCTTGGTTTGCTTCTCATACTTCACTAAACCCTCGAACATCTGAGCAGCAATCAGATTGCCGTTGTTAGTATCGACGGTCTGAGTGGGGTACAAGGGGGTTAAGTTGCCACTATCACGGAAACCATAGGTTAAATATGAGATGTCTTTTTTGACGATGACAGTTTGACGCTTGCTTGAGCGCACTAAGTAACCACTAATCATGGCCAATACCAATACTATCAAACTAATAAATATAATCAGTTTGATTTTACGCCCCGTGCTCCTAGCTGGACCGGTTGAAGTGCTTGGTGGCGTAGTTGGAACAGTATCGGGAACTATAGGTGGTTCTTGTTGGGGATCAGGTTGATTTGGTAATATGTCTTGCATAAGAACACCAACTAATTGTTGCTATATTGCTTACGCTAATTATGATGACTTGATAATTATTGTCAACAGATTAAAGTATAGCAATGGTTTGACAACCGTATATTAAAACAATAATAGTAAGCTCCAACTAAGGAGAGTGTTGTCATGAATATGGAAACAGTGCGCAAGACATTCGTGCTCAGCACATTGGTTTTTCTGGGTGGTGGGGTGGTGGGGGCTTTTCTTGTCTCACCAAAAACTTGTTTGTCGCCTGCAGCTGAAAGCAAACCTTACAAAGGAGATAAAGCCCTAGGAGCTGAGGACAATGACCGTAACACATGGGTTAAGGGTATCGAGGCAACGACTATTAACGCACCGCGTGATGATTCTTATATGGGCCTCACGGTAGGTTTTAGGGATCCGAATAGTCGGACTGCCGAGTGGAAGAATAGTGAACCTGTTGGCGGTGAGTCTGACGACAAGATTCAGCTAAAAATAGGCGAAGGGGATGTCCAGTTTAGAATTCAAATACTAGCTAAGGCCGGCTCTGCGCTTTGTCGTGACATTAAGATGAATACGCCTAGCACAACATTTAGCGATCCTAAACCATTAGATGAACTCCAAGGCACAAAGCCCGTTTGGTAAAAACTAAACCAAAGCATGGCTCGAAGTTTCCGGTTCGAGAAACGTGACCCCCTGTTGCTCGGATATCTGGATAAAGTTTCCAACTATACCTTGTAGCAGTTCAAATTGTTCCATAGTGAAACGCTCGTTGTGACGAAGTTTTTCGCATATCATGGCCCGATCGTATAGCTCTGGTGCAAACTGCTTAATATAGCCCAGTTTTGCAGCATACGACGCTTCAAAGGGAGCGCCCCATAGCATTGCTATACCGTGGGCCAAACGCACGCCCATTTTAGCAAGCCGTTTTGTCCACCCGCCTAGACCTTCTGGGTTGGTATAGGCCCGGGTTTTGTTTTTTATGTGGCTATTCTTGTATGTAGCGTTAAGTCTTGATACAAAATCGACCGCGTTTTTGGGAACGGCAAACGAGAAGTCATAAGATTGGCCCCATAGGCATGTACCATCAAGCTCCATGATCATAAGCCTGTAGTTGGTTTTTGGATTGCTGCCATTAAATTGAGACTCTGCGATAGTGAGTGCCTCAATGGCACTAAATTCTGCCTTGTAGTCTTCAAAAAGCTCTAATAACGCTTGCTCGCGTAGCTTGTCCGCATCGAAATCTTGCTGGCGGACAAACCCAATGACGTCAATATCGCTTCCAGCTTTCCATTCTCCTCTTGCAACGCTTCCATTGAAATAAACTGACACCAAGTTGTTACCATAACAGCCTTTATAGGTGGCTACTATTCGGTCTAACAAGTTCTGTATGTGTCGTGAAAGTGGTTGCTTATTTGTATGCTTTATAACTGTAATTGGTTCGTGTTTCATAGCTACTACAATACCATATCCGACTACCTCTGTTAGTATCGTGGGCTGCCAGATAGGGTAATGGTATAATTAACAGATGAAACTAATCTGCAACCAGGATCAAGCACAAAGCATGCTGATGGACGGCGGAGTGGGAGTTATGGCGACTGATACGGTATATGGTTTGGTCGCTCGGGCTGAGGATAAGGAAGCAGTTGCACATCTCTATGAACTCAAAAAGCGTGAACATAAGCCGGGGACGGTCATTGCTGCAAATACCGGTCAACTGATTGCATTGGGGTTGAATGAGCAGCACATCAGAACGATTGAACATTTGTGGCCGAACCCGCTCAGCTTGATCATTCCCGCAAGCAACGTGCTTGCATACCTTCATCAAGGGCTGGACTCGCTCGCAGTACGCATTCCGAAAGACGCAACACTGCAAGCCATGCTAAAACACACCGGCCCACTACTAACCAGTAGCGCTAATCAACCCGGGGAGCAGCCGGCAGTCAATCTTGAAGAAGCCAAGGCCTACTTTAAAGGTAGTGTAGATTTTTATGTTGACAGTGGAGATCTGTCGGGGCGGGCACCCTCAACCATTATTCGTGTCAGCCATAATGGCATAGAGGTTATTCGCGAGGGCGCAGTTACAATAAAAGAGCTAGGTTATTTGGCCGAGCTAAATGCTGCCAGCTTTAAGTGATTTTACTCCAGAATTGCTTACTCCACTTTTTTAGCCAAGCCGGGCGCTGTACAATTGATCTAAGGTGAGACATCAAGACAGAAAACATTCCGAATAACTCAAGGTAAAGGCGTTATTTACGCATCAAAAGCAGCAAGCTGCTCTCGGATATTATCCATAGATTTATTATCCATATTTCCGTTCACAATAGCACGAATGCCCTTAAAGTATTTTTGAGCAACGCGCTGCGTATCTTGTTGTGTCACATTCGCGAATCTACTAAGAACATCATAAACGGGATAAGAAAACTGTCCCCTTAACCCTAGAGAAGGATACATCTCTCTTGCTAGATAGCCTAGGTGCATGTTTCGCCAACGCTCGCTCGCCTCAAAGCCTGCCTTTATACCCTTGAAGAGTATGTGCTTATTGCTATCAAGCTCAGTTGGATCTAGGCCTGAGTTTCTAGTCTTAGCTAAAGTACCGAGTACAGCCTTGAATACGTTATTGATATGTTCTTTGCTTGTCCTTCCGTTGACTAGAAGAGCCCCGACATTCAAATGACCATTATCTATTTCTGTCCCAACTCCGTATACGAGCGCCTTTTTCTGGTTCCAACGCAGGTTTGACATAAGTTTAGATGTCGCACCAACCCCTAACTTTATGCTGATAGAGGTCAACGCTGCAGTATCGATATGCCAGGATGGGACAGTACGAAAGCCAATAGTAAAACTTATTTGTTTATCTTTGTGATTTGTGTCGACGAAGACGACACTATCGCGTTCCGCCGGAGGCGAAGGCAGTTCTTTGCCTTGATAGCTTTTTCCTGCTGTTATGGGACCGAACTCTTTTTTTGCCAGATGCATGACATCCTCGAAAGGCACATCTCCCGTTATCATAAGAATCATGTTTTTGCCGACAAGCAGTTCTTGATTGTGCTCAATAATGTCCTCTCGTGTTATCTGTTCCACGGATTCATGTACAGGATGAGCATATGAGCTTCCATGGTAGAACAATTTTCTGTAAGCATTGGTAAATACGGTGCTTGGCTTGAGCTTTTCAAGATAGATTGCTTCCTTCTCACTCGCAATTTTTTGGTCGTAATACAGTGAGTCTGTGATGCATTGCGATATGACGTGCATGGCTAAAGGGACGTCACCAGGATCGCACACGCTAGCGTTGATTGTCATAGTATCGTCGCTTGTCCTTGCGTTTAAAGAACCACCTTCTTTACCGATTACATCAAAAATTGCTTCTGTCGTAGGGTAGTCGCGTGCGCCTGCAAGTGCCATATGTTCAGCAAAGTGCGCCAGCCCTCTTTTATCCATTGGGTCAAAGCGTGAGCCACCAGGTGTGACGAGATCGATATACGCAAAAGGACTAAAACGCTTCTGGACAAGCAGGACTTTCAAGCCATTATCAAGCTGTTCTCTATATACCTTGACGCCTCTATCCTCGTAGAATTCTTTAGGTTTACCGTCAAATTCTTCCAAGAAAGCATCAACTGCATTTACCGGTTTTATCTCATTTGATATTGGTTGCTTGAGCGAGTTTGACGGCACTAATTCACCTTGGCTAAGAGTATGTATATAATCGGATAGTCTATAACATAATCCCGAGGAGTGCAATAGTTTACCAGGGCACTTATCCCCTAACCGTAGGGAAGACAAAGCATGGATCATATTCAAATGGAGCTACAAGGACGGACCCTAACCCACCTACACATCACCTCCATCCAACCAAAGACACCCGGCGTTAGCCGGGTGTCTTCTTGTTCTTGTATGCTTGTAG
>JBGTMJ010000023.1:0-51432 GCA_041743655.1 Saccharimonadales bacterium (SeqCode)
AATTGGCGGGTCCTGTCTCCCCATAATTCCCCATCGTACTCACTATCGCTCCGTGCGCTGGGGTCCCCAAGGGGCGCCACCCGCTCTGATGCCAGTGGATTGCTGAGGGTTCATGTCCGCAGAAGAAAATCAACCGCAGTGGCGTGAGCTCCATTGTTTGCGAGAGACTCAACCGAAGTGGAGCCGGAAAAATGTATTTGAGACCTAGGCTCAAATACATTTTTACCGCGCGTGAACGGTCTCTTGCGGGCAATGGAGCGGAAGCCACTTGGGAATAAAGTTTTTGACGACAGGACCCGCCAATTGATAATGAGGACCAAGGAACGAAAAACAGAACAGTAGATGTATAATCATCTCAGATGAAACATGAAAGTCTATTCATTTTGGGTCGGCAACCAGCGATCGGTCGCGCCGAATTAGAAAGTTTGCTTGGCACCAAGCACGTGGAACCAGTGGGCGACTCCGCAATGGCGAGCGACCTAGCTCCAGACACTGTACCTTTTGACCGGATTGGCAGCAGCATACGCCTCGCTAAACCATTAACCATGATTCCTACAACGAAATGGCCGCAAATAACCCGTGCTGCAGCCGAACAACTGACAGAACTACTCGATTACCTGCCCGCCGAAGGCAAACTCAAGCTTGGCCTGAGCAGCTATGGCCTGCCGGTAACTGCCGGGCATTTGTTCCAGGCCGGCTTAGAATTCAAAAAAGTCTGCAAAGCCCAAAACCGTTCGGTACGCATCGTTCCCAGCACCGACCTGACCCTCAATAGTGCCCAGGTACTCTACAATAAACTGACTAAAGAATTGGGCATTGAGCTGTTGTTCATAAAATGCGATGGCCAAACCTATCTGGCACAGACAATAGCCATACAAGACATTGATGCCTATGCCAGACGCGACCAAGGCCGCCCCAAACGCAACTCGTTTGTAGGCATGTTACCACCTAAGCTAGCCCAGACAATAGTTAACCTAGCAACCGGGCCGCTAGAACCAAACCCAGAAAACACCATACTCGATCCTTTTTGTGGCACCGGTGTTATTCTGCAAGAAGCATCACTCATGGATTACAGCGCATATGGCACCGACCTGGAGAAACGCATGATAGACTACACACGCACCAACCTCGAATGGCTCTCAACACATGGAGTCAATGCCACCCCTATCCTAGAAGTCGGTGATGCAACCTCGCATCAGTGGCAACATCCTTTCTCGGTGGTAGCTTCCGAAACCTACCTGGGCCATCCATTGACCAACTGGCCTAGACCCGAAAAACTCCGTGAGATTATCGGCACATGCAATGTCATTATCCAGAAGTTTTTAGCCAATATTACAACCCAAATCCCCGCTGGCACCCGCCTCTGCTTGGCCGTACCGGCATGGCAGTCACCAAGCGGGCACATTACTCACCTTCCCGTGCTTGACCAGATAGAGGTTTTGGGGTACAATCGAGTGAGTTTTTCATGGGCTAATGGGCAAAATATGATATACCGCCGCCCCGAACAATTAGTTGCCCGGGAGCTCCTGGTAATAACAAGGAAATAAGTAGAACACTATGTCACACGTTAAAGCAGGCGGTGCCGCCAAGAATATAAAAGACAGTCCGGGCCAACGCCTGGGCGTTAAGCTTTTTGGTGGTGAAAAAGTCAGCACTGGCCAAATCATCGTCCGCCAGGTAGGTCTTACCAAGCGTGCTGGCAAAGGCACCAAGGTAAGCCGTAACTTTACCATACACGCTGCACGCGATGGTGTCGTTACTTTCGCAGTCCGCAAAGTCCGCCGTTTCACCGGCAAAACCGTCCGCCGTACCGAAGTAACCGTCAAATAACCACTCAAACACATCTATAGATAAAACTCCTGGATGAATCCAGGAGTTTTATCTAGGTAACTAACGGTTAGTAATGGAGAACCTGAAACCCAAGTCCCTCATAGTAACTTCTATTTTTTTCAACATATCCCACAGGATCTTTAGTAAATTCTGTTTCAGGCATAGGCACTCCAGCTTTCCAATATACATGTTGAGCACGCTTTAATGCAGCTTTCGGATTCCATAATGCACCCTGTTCTCCTCGATTATACGCTCCAAGTGTTAAGATAGGGTCTCTCATGTCATCTTTATACTTCCTCAAGAGTTTACTAATCGTATCAATATTATAGGCAGGATCTTTGAGCTTCTCTATTTCTTCTTTATCGGTCTTTGGGACCGATTTCTGGCCCCATCCTACATCCAGTGTACCATTTGAATTAGTGTAGTTAATTGCGGTCGGATTCTCAGACTGATTCTCTGATGCCCTGATTAAGTGATAGTCAATCAATGGCAGCTCATATCTGTCTGCCGCAGCCTCAACCAATTCCTGATATTTGAACACCCCTGGTCGTGGTTTTTCGCCGATAGCTAGGTAAGGAGATGCAGGTTGTTCAACAACTTTAGTAGGAATAAGTGTAGGTGTAGCAGTAGGTTGAAGCTTTCTGAATTCCTCAAGCACCTTATCTAATCCGTGTTTTTTACTCGCTCCAGCAAACTGTTCTTCGCCTATTTTGTGCCCAGCAGCTTTTACCTCTAACCATGCTTCATGAACAACCCTCTCCTGTTCCTCAGTATTTTGTTTACTTGTAGCTGAAGCTTCGACTTTCTTTGTAGGTTCTGGTTTTTCCTGAAGTGTGGGTACTACTGCGTTTGCAATTAGCTCGTGACTAACTAAGCTTCCCTTATTCGGAACAGGAATGGTTATTTTGTTTTCGCCGTCAATAAAAGTAACTGCCTTATGCTTAGCTGTCTCAAATACATCCACCGCTTGAGTAGTCACGGCGCTAATAACGCTTTCATTTTTGGGCGTTTCATTAGCAGATTTATGTTGAGCTTTGCTGTAGATAGGTACTTCTGTAGTGTGAGCTTCGTATCCTACTTTTTCCTGTGTTTTTTGCTCATGAGTAGTGGTTGCAGGTACGCCAAGTGTCGACTCAACCATCCAGGTTCCAGCGATAAAGATTGTCGTTATCTTACGCAACAAGCGATTGCTATCTTTTTCAAAGTCAAATACCACCATTTCCTCATTATCAGTGTGAGAACTTGAACGCTGAGCGCCAGTGGAGTTTTCTGCCGGATTACCAGAAGAGCCAGGTGGAATCCATTCACCGCTGGTTGTTTTTAAATTGTGTTTGCTATGTCCGCTCATAAGAAGATTTCTATTGTGCTAAACAGGTTATTGTTAATAAATATACTCTACTATAAATATGTATTATTGTCAATGTCCTCGTGTACAGCATTTGCTAACATTCTACAAATAGAGAAACCCGCAATGGTCTTTCTATCTGTACTGTTTCCTCGCTACATTGCTTATTTTGGTAAACGACCTTGTTGAGGAGATACAGGAATATCATTATGGGCTCTCTCACTATCGTTACGGCCAGGAGTAAACTGATTGATTAGAGCACCCGCGGCATGAGTTACCTGTGTTTTTGCGTGATTTACCCTAGGATTCGCGTCTAATGGCTGGGTTAGTACATGGGCGGCCAGCGCCAAGATACCGATGGCTAATCCGGTTTTGATAAGGTTGGGATGAAAATTGGGTTCTTTGTTTATTTTATTTTGGTTACTCATGAATCATATACTAGCATAAGCATTATAATTTGTCAACAATATGCTCTAAACATAAACGCCGAAGGGCTACTAAAAAGAGACTCCTACTATTGGCAGTCTCTTTTTAGCAAGTTAATAGCTAAACTTTATTCGGTTATATGGCTTTGGATGTTCGCTGGAGGGTTATTAGCTGCTTGGTGATGTGCACCAGAAGGAGTGGGCTTTATAGCGTTTTCAGCTACGGTATTAGCTTCATAATAAAAGGCACCACCTACCCCCGCTACAATAGCTCCTACAGCAACATAAAACTTAACTTTATCACCAAAGGAGTCTTTACCCTGTCCGTTTGCACTACTGACGTTGAGATTGTTAATGGGATCTCTAGACTTAAAATCAATATTCTTTTGCTTAGTAGGGCGCTTGCCGTACTTGACAGCCCTGTCATCTGGCCAGGGTTGCGTATCTTTATAATCTTTATCATAATTTTTCATGATTTGCTTATAGTAGCATAATCGATATGATAAGTCAATGCTACAATAAGGCACTCTTATCCTTTAAGGCGATACCTCCAATATAACCCATAATGCTATACTGGTAGTATGGCAGCTAAGAAAAAGACGCTCACTAAAAAAGATTTTACTCAGGTTTTGCAGAAGGTTTTTCCGAGGCAAACTCAGCCATCAAAGCCCAAAACGTCGAAATAGAGTTACGGTGGTTATACCGCCAGGTAAACTCGTTAACATAGGCTTGCATGTATTTCGGGCTGATATGCTTAAACGTGCCTTTCCACCTGGGCTTCATGGTTGACCACACATTCTCGATGTTCTGGGTAGAACTGTCTTCACGGTAGAACTCGAATATACTATGGTTTGTTGTCCGATGCTGGTATCCCCATAACGGCAGTTTGTCATAGGCCCGGTAGCCGTCTGTATGTATCAGTGAACCTTTGGCAACGTTCGTGTTAATCAGTGGTTGTAGGACCCGTACACCAGCCGACTTTACATGCCAGACTTTTACCCGCCCGCCACGTTCAACAGCCCCGAACAATATCTGTCCTGCTCTGTTGCCAGTGCGGCCATACTTCCGCTTGGCAGAACTCCGCTTATATACATTGGCATGGACGTAGCTCTCATCTACCTCCACTTCACCCATAAGTAGACTGGTTGGGGAATCCATCATCTTACGAATCTGATGCATCATGCGCCAGGCTGTCTTATTGGTACAGCCGAGTTCCCGTTGGATTTGGGCAGCAGATGTGCCGGCTTTATTCGTGCTCATTAGGTAAATAGCGTAGAACCAGTCAGTCAAAGGAATATGCGAGTTATGGCAAACAGTACCGGCGGTGGGGTGAATATGGGTAGCGCATGTGCTACAGCTGTATGACCGGCGGCCTTTATCCTTGTAGTGTTTGGTAACGACTCCACATTTTTTGCAGGTAATGCCATCAGGATAGAGCCAGGTAACAAGCCACTCTAAACACGCCTCTTCTGTAGGGAAATCCACCCGCAGGTCTTTAATCGTGTACTTCATATGCCTAGACAGCTTTAAACCTAAGCTTATTTTAGCATATTTCGGATAATAAATCCACATATATTGAGGCGTGTTTTACAAGTCTGCTATACTTACGTACAGTAGGTTGGCAGAGGCTCTTTCGGGAGCCTCTTACCTTTTCTCGATTGTTTAAGTTAGTGATGATACCCGGGGAGAGAATCGAACTCTCGGCCTCCGACTTAGTAGGTTGGCGCTCTATCCAACTGAGCTACCCGAGCATATTTATGGATATAAAAAAGTCCCGAAAGGAAAATCCTTCGGGGCTATTAAAACCACTCCGTTTATAGTATCAGTTTTGATGGTATTATTTAAGGGTCTAGGTTTGTAACTATTTTTATAGTTGAACGATGTAATGGGCAGCCACCCGTAGCAGTAGTTCAACTATTTGTTACAAGCCTAGACAGCCGGTGGCTGTCCTTTTCTATGTAAACAGGAAATTAACTCATGCAAACCTTACACCATATCTGGCGTACCCATACAGACTATATCGTAACCATTGGTATTAGTTTGTGTGTACTGACAGTTACGCTTGTTGTTGCCTCATATTTCGACAGCACAACCAGTAGCACCAAGGACCGTGACACTGGCAGTAACCGTACCTACAGCCCGTACACAGCCAGCATCTATGAGACGGCACCGCCTGATCCGCAGTACCCGCCGCCGGCGAGGGAACAACACAGCTTCTACCGTTCGTATACTGAACAGGCTATCCAATACAGTATTGAATGGTCAAATAAGAACGTCGAACGCAATCCCACTATTGGTTCACACAGCTTTACCGTAAACCTGTATAACTCAGCAAACCGTACGCTTACCTTAGATGGTGAGTACCTCAAATCTGTGACCATAGGCTGTATTGCCCGTGATAATCCATACCGAACCGAAACAGTACCAACAAAACCACTCAGCTTTATGCCTTATGAGACCAAGAAGCTAGCATTTGGTATGGATGTATCCTGTATGTACTTAGGAACTGCTGATGGCAAGGCATACTGGCGAATATATTAGGACTGGGTGAACGTACTGCTTAGGGTTTAGGGATGCCGAAGCCTCTTTACACTGGATACTACAACAATCGCCTTAAAGTATAAGAGTGCCTACAATAAAATGGACCTACTTCTCCGAGAGGCGGCGCTTGATGTGGGCTATGACGTCACCGATAACGACTTGTGATTTAACCAGGTATTCGTCTACACCAAGGTCCTGGGCACGTTTTTTGTCACTCTCCTGGCTGAGGGCTGTAAGCATAATAACCTTGAGATTGGCTGTTTCAGGAGTATTACGCAAGATGTCGAGGACATCAAAACCGCTGACTTTAGGCATCATGACGTCGAGTAAGACGAGACTCGGCTGGAAACTGACTGCCGCTGCCAATGCTTCTTCACCATCAGCAACGCGTTTGACATCAAAGCCTTCGGCCTGGAGTCGGACCAGATATACATCTGCCAAGGCGTCGTCGTCCTCTACAAAGAGAATGCGCTTGGCCTGCCCTACTGTGCCGAGCGTTGCATTGTCGACTGAATCCATATAGTTAAACTACCCTATTTATTATGCTTTTGCAACAGACTGGCTATAAAGCCATCGAACATTGGGTGCGGACGGTTGGGACGAGATTTGAACTCAGGATGGAACTGGCTGGCTACCAGAAATGGGTGGTCTACGCCTTCAATCATTTCTACTAAATGACCATCTGGCGAAAGGCCAACAGCCTTAATGCCCCACGCTTCGTACTTATCACGGTAGGCGTTGTTACACTCATAGCGGTGGCGGTGGCGCTCGACAATACTTGTCATGCCATACAGCTTGGCTACCAGGCTGTCGGGTGTTATATCACATGGATAGTTGCCCAGACGCATTGTCCCGCCTGTGTGCTCTTTGCCTTTTTGACCCGCCATGGTATGTATGACTTTCTGTTCCGCTTTGGAATCGAGTTCACCCGTAGTGGCATCGACAATGCCGGCATTGCGAGCAGCGCCTATCACTGCCATCTGCAAACCTAAGCAGAGGCCAAGGTAAGGCAATTTGTTCTTGAGAGCGTACTGCGCTGCTTTGATCTTGCCCTCAAGCCCGCGGGTACCGAAGCCGCCTGGCACAACAATACCGTCACAACCCACAAGCAGGCCTGCTGTATTTTTAGTCGTCTCAAGAGCCTCAGCGTCAATCCACTTGATGTCAACAGCTGCATCGTGCATCCAGCCGGCCGCGCGTAAAGCCTCAAACACACAGAGATACGTATCCTGATTATCCATATACTTAGCCACGACACCAACAGTAACTTCGCGGTCGAACTGCTTCATGGAACGCTCCACCATATTACGCCACGGCTTCAGGTCAGGTGACAAGGCTTTCAGGCCAAGCTTATGGCATATGACATCAGCAATACCCGTGTCCTCTAGCGTCAACGGTACCTGGTAAATACTCTTAGCGTTTGGGAGTAAGGCTATAGCCTCTTCCTCGACGCCACAGAACAAGCTCAGTTTTGCTTTAACGCTTGGATTTGCCGGAACTTCGCTGCGGGCAACCAATACGTTTGGTGTTACACCAAGGCCCCGTAGCTCACGCACCGCGTTCTGAGCCGGCTTGGTTTTTGTCTCTCTGCTGGCACCTAAGTACGGCATATATACAACGTGTATATATAAGCAGTTTTCCATGCCGATACGCAGGCCAAATTCCCGGATTGCTTCGATGAAGCTTTGACTTTCAAGATCTCCAACCGTACCGCCTATTTCAACAATGTGTACGTCGAAACCTTCACCAGCAGCCAGTATGTAGCCTTGAATGGCTGCGGTCAGATGAGGAATAATCTGAACGTCTTCACCCTTGTATTTCCCTGCCCGTTCGTCTTCAATAACTTTCAGCAGTACCCGCCCCGACATCACGGAGCTAGCCTGCGTAAGCTCCTGGTCCAGAAACCGTTCGTAGTGCCCTAAATCCAAGTCGGTCTCAGCCCCATCTTTCGTTACAAAGCATTCCCCGTGCTCACGCGGGTTTAAGGTTCCGGCATCAACGTTAAGATAAGGGTCGCATTTCTGGAGATTGACTTTGAGCCCACGGGCTTTGAGGACATTACCAATTGAGGCGGCTGTTATACCCTTCCCTAAGCCGGAAAGCACACCACCAATTACAAACACGTACTTAGCCGGCCTTGCCACACCGTACCCCTTCCTCAAGTTTCCTTTATACTACGTAACAACTTTGTACTTTGCAAGTATCCCTGATTGTTCTACTGACTTTTCAGGAAGCTCAATGCGGCATCCTTTTGGGGATCCCGTTTTTGTTTATAGTCGTCTTCGCTCAACTTAACTTCTTGCCCGGGCGTAATACCCTTCTTATCTATATTCTGCCCATTAGGACGATACCAGCGAGCCACAGTCACCTTGACTTCGCTGCCGTTTGGAAGTTCCTGAATCTGTTGGACACTACCTTTGCCAAAACTTTTTTCGCCGTAAAGTGTCGCCGCCTCATTGTCCTGCAAGGCTCCTGCAACAATCTCTGACGCACTGGCACTGCCGGCGTCAATGAGTACAGCCGTTGGCACACCGATGAATACGCCGTCACCTACCGCAGTGTGCGTACTAGTTACAACTCCACCGCGCTTCTCCTGTACAATTATTTTGCCCTTTGGGAGCCATATGTTCGACATATCAATGGCTGACGTTAACAAACCGCCTGGGTTACCTCGCAGGTCGAGCAATATGCTTGTAGCACCTTTAGCCTTCAAATCACGGGCTGCCTCACCCATAAGCAACGTTGTGTCTTCACTAAATTGGCTGACATCTATGTAGCCGACGTTGCCATCTAGAAGCTCCCATTTCACACTGGCAACTTTGATATCATCGCGCATGATACTCAATGTCAGGTCTTCTTTGTTGTTACGCAGGATGCGTAGTTGCACCTTGGTGTCCTTGGGGCCACGGATACGAGCCACTGCTTTATCAATGCTCATGCCGGTCGTACTCACGCTATCGATGCTGACAATAATGTCTTGAGGCCGCACACCTGCCTTACTGGCTGGAAATCCTTCTATAGGCGCAATAATAACAATGTTATTATTCTCATCCTGGCCAAGTTGCGCTCCAATGCCAGTGAACGAACCGCTTAATTCTTCATTGAACTTTTTAGCTTCATCTTTGCTCAAGTACTGCGTATATGGATCGCCGGCAGCAGCAGCCAGACCACTCTTTAAGCCGTCAATGAGTTTGGTCGCATCCAGCTTGCCATCATAATTAGTCCTGAGCAAGTCATAAACCCGCTCTACACTTGCGTAGTTGAGGTCTTCTGGTAAGTCTTTGTTGACACTGTCCACTGTGGAGCCAAAAAGTATCTGACCATTACCAACGCCAACGCCAAACATGAAAATTAGCGTAGCTACCACTCCTAGCCCTGCCGTTTTAAAAATACCTGGCAGTTTACGCCTACCCTTTACATTACCGGTGTGCTCTGGCTTGCTCACTCCTAATTATCCCTCACTTACGATTCTGAATTAGATTATACCGAAAAGATGTAACCATTGCCATCTGCTTCGTCGCTTTTCTTAGAGGTACACAAAGGTTAAGGTAGAGACCGCGCCGCTATTGGCATTACGGAAACGACCTTCACCGACTTTCCCCAAGGTCGCGGTGTTGTATAGGCCAGTACCCCCGCGATTATAGTCACTGATCACTATCGATCCATCAGCATCTACCCCTTCTACGTACATCACATGACCATATTCTCCACTATTGCTTACGGCAGCAGATCCCCGCTTTGGTGTGCTGCTAACCGTGTAGCCCATAGCCGCAGCTCGGTCGTCCCACTGTTTAGCATTGCCAAGACCAGCTGGGGCATCTAAGCGCCATGCCACCCAGTCCGTACAGTTGCGGTAGCCATAGCCCCCGGTTGAAGGGTTCCAAATAGAACCGTTGATACCCCAGTCATAGTTGGAGCATTTGCCGTCGATCTGGCCCGTGTGAATACACTTCGCATATCCCCAAGGATAGCCACCACCACCGAGTACACCGCCACCGCCACCAAAGAGTCTGGCGTTTTCTATAGCTTGCTGTTCCTTAAGATCAGCAATTCGTGCACTATTCACAGCCAGTTGCTTAGTGTAATCTTTTTGCTGGGATTGATTATAACTTAGAAGCCTTGCCTGTTCGGAACGGCTATAGCTCAACTGCTCTTCCTGTGTCTTCTGTTCTGCTAATAAACGCTCTACTTCTACCTTCTGAGAGTCAAGCTCTTCCTGCAAGGCAGCGATACGTTGCAGCGTGTCCTGAATCTTATTCATTACAACCGCACGAGATTCTTCTTTATCAACAAATTCGCTCAAATTTTTACTACTTGCCAGTATCTCAATCGTCGTAATCTGATTTTCGACATACATAACGCGGATATTGTCACCTAAAACCGTACGTTGTCTCGTAAGTTCCTTTTGGTTCTCTTCAATCTTTGCTTGCAAGTCATTCTGTTTGGTAGTATTCTCGTCGATTTGTTGTTGAACTACAGCTATTTGCGCCTGCAACTGGTTAATGGCATCCTGGAAACTTGATGCTTCAACCTTTAGAGCTGAGAGTGCGCTTTTCTTCTGCACATTTTCTTGTTGCAAGGCTCTAATCTGGTCATCAAAACTATCAGCAGCTACGAAATGCGGCACAACAGACATACTTATAGTGAGCACCGCCGCAATAACGACAGTCCCTACCGCCGTTACTTTTTGCCATTTACGTAATTTTCGTTGTATTAGTTTTTTCATTTTTGTTTTACTAACTTGTACTTTAGACATTAGCATGCCCCCACTAATTTTTCAACACGATTCTAACGCTTTGCACCTAGCCACGGCTTGTTCCCGAACGCCTAGCTGCAAACTTGTTGACCCTCCATCCTTAGGTGACGAAAAACCCATTACAAGAACGGGTCTTTCCAGTTTTTGTGCTTCAATTACTTCTTGGTTTTAAATTTCAAGTACCGCTGGGTCGCAATAGTGGAAGATACGGCACCAATAAGTATACCCACAACCAACTGCATCGTCAAAAGCTCCAGGAAGTGCTCCTTAAAGTACTCGCCCGCATAATTGATATCCAATAACCCTAAAGAAGTAGCTTCCAGAGTAGAGCGTGAAGCAACAAGCATAGAATGAATGAGTGCCACTGATGCAAGCGCAGATAAAATACCATATATAGTACTCTCGACCACAAACGGCCCGCGGATGTACCAAGTACCCGCTCCAAGCAAACGCATAATGGTTAATTCATCACGCCGGTTAAAAATTGCCATTTGAATCGTATTAAAAATGATAAGGACCGATATGAGGGCAAATACGACAACGGCGATAGCCCCTGCCCGCTGCATGATATTGGTAGCGCGAGTAATCTTATCGATGGCTTCCTTGCGGTCACCGGAATATGATGGTTGGTCTGATTGTAAGGCAGAGATGTTACTTTTACTCAGGTAAGCTTTGATATCGTTTAGCTTATTGAGGTCCTTGGGCTTAATCTGAATTGTTGCCGGTAACGGATTATCAGTTTGGGAAATTGCCGATAGTAAGCTAGGATTATTGGTGTTTTGCTGTAAGTATTTCTTTAATACTTCGTCCTTTGATACGTAATTCACTCGCTCGACATTTGGCAACTTCTTGATGTCGGCAAGCAGTTTATTGGTCTGTGCAGCGGTCACCGAATCTTTCAGATATACCGATACATCAATTTTGCTCGTGATTTGTTCGATAGTGTTGGAAAAGGTAGCGTTAGCAACGATAGAAAACAATACGATAGTCAATGTGACTACCATCACTGCCATGGCAGCAATAGCCAACCAGGCGTTGCGTACAAAATTCACGGCCCCCGTCGAGATAATACGGGATAATGTAACAAAACTTCTTTTCATGCCTTATACATTGCCTTTGCCCTGTCACTGGCAATTTGTCCATGTTCAATAGTAACAACGCGGCGTTTTAGCTTATTCACAATATCCTGATTATGGGTAGTCAGTAACACGGTCGTACCATAGCGATTAATCTTTTCCAGGACAGCGATGACGTCCCAGGCATGCTTAGGGTCCAAGTTACCGGTCGGCTCATCAGCAATCAGAATTTTAGGCTGACGCACAATGGCGCGGGCAATGGCCACACGCTGGCGTTCACCACCGGATAGCTCCAATGGCATACGCCTTTCTTTGCCTTTGAGGTTAACAATATCCAGAACTTTCGGAACGGTATGGCGGATTTCGCGATTTGCCATACCTACAACCTCCAGGGCAAAGGCAATATTTTCAAAAACGGTGCGATTCGGCAGCAATTTGAAATCCTGGAACACAACCCCTATCTTGCGCCGCAGCAGTGGGATATCCCTGTCTTTCAGTTTGTCATAGTCAACACCGCCAACAATAATTTTGCCGGTTGTCGGTCGTTCTTCACGGGTAAGAAGCTTTAGAAGCGTGGACTTACCTGCCCCGCTCTGGCCGACTACTATGACAAACTCCTTTGGTTCAACATGCAGGCTTATACGGTCAAGCGCCGGTGTGGCGTGCTTCCCATACGTCTTCGTTACCCTATCTAGCAAGATCATCTGCCCTATTATAGCAAAAGCCGCTAGCTTTTTGGGGCTAACGGCAACTGCTTTTTAGCATGTGCGGCTGTATCAGCGTGATCGTGCTTGTGGTGCCAGATCAGTTACCTCAATCGTTACAGGCACCAGGACAGCTGGCTGTAATTTGGTAATTGAGCTAATAAACGTAATGGGTATTTTTACCATTTTTGTTTTGTCTTCCCTTTTTATGTTTTTGATAGTAATTAAACTTTAGCATTTTAAGTGCCATTTGTCAAATATACGATATTCGATGTCTGTGTCTTACTTGTCGGTACGCGGGAGTTGGGCAATAGAAGTCTTCGCTTTACGATCGACTATATTATAATCTGCATGCCAGTCCGCGAGCATAGCTCTGTTGCGAGGATCAGGCCTTAAGCTTTGCAAGGACGTACCTCGCAAAGTGCAAAGCGATTGTATAATAACTTATTGCACAATGATTTATGAATTTGCGAGGTACGTCCTTGCAAAAGAAGGCGGGGACTACTTTTGTTCGCCGAGAGTGTATTCAAGGTACGCCTCAATGAGAGGCGCTAAGTTGCCGTTTAAGACGCCCTCGATGTCGCTGGTTTCGTAGCGAGTGCGCAAATCTTTAACTTGTTTGTAGGGGTGCAGGACATATGAGCGGATCTGGTTGCCCCATTCGGCGGATTGGTTTGGGCCTTTGAGTTCCTCAAGCTGCTCTTTGTGCTGTTCCATCTGTAGCTGTATGAGTCGGGAACGTAAAATAGTCAGTGCCGTTTCTTTGTTTTGCAGTTGTGAACGCTCGTTTTGGATGGCAACGGCAATGCCTGTAGGAATATGGGTAACGCGTACGGCAGAGTCAGTAGTATTAACTGACTGGCCGCCATGGCCACCCGCGCGATATACGTCTACACGTATGTCCTTTTCATCGATAGTCAGGTCTTCGGGCCGGTCAACCTTGGGCAAAACATCCACTTTGGCAAAGCTCGTCTGACGCAAATTGTCAGCATTAAAGGGGCTCAGGCGCACCAGACGGTGCACGCCGTGTTCACCTTTTAATTTGCCGTAAACAAAGCTGCCGCTTAACTCGAATGTCACACTTTTAATGCCGGCTTCGTCACCTGCTGTTTCATCAATCGTTTTTACCGCAAAGTCTTCTTTTTCAGCAAATCGTACATACATACGCAGCAACATCTGCGCCCAGTCCTGGGCATCAGTGCCGCCTGCCCCGGCATAAATACTTACGATTGCGTCGTAATCATCATAGCGGCCAGCCAGCTTAAGCTCATCCTTTAATACGGCAAACTGATCACTCGCCTTATCAAACTGGTCGGTGAGATCCTGCTGGATCGAGACATCCCCTAGACTGGCAAGTTCCACTAGATCGTCGACACTCTGTCTCAGGTCTTGCCACGGACGTATACGACGTTCGAGTTTTGCCTGTTGTTTCGTTACTTCTTGTGCTGCTTGCGGCGCTTTCCAGAAATCCGGAGCCTGAACCTGGGTATCCAGCCTTCGCTTCTGCACCCATAACTCATCAAAGTGCAGCCGTTGCAACGCCTTGGCTAGTTCTTGTTGTAGCTTGCGGGCCGCAGCTTCTACATCCTGCATGGCTTTTTACTTACCTATCGGTTCCCAGAGCCGCACAATACGCTTATGTAAGTCATACACAAGCTCTTTGTCACAGTTACCAAGCATGCCCACACCCCAGATGTTATCGGTAAATAAAGCTTTTGATATATCCACAATAGATGTCTTTGTAATCGCCTTAATACGCCTGGGCACCTGATAATAATCGTCGACTACTCCGTCAAAGAAATACCGCCCACTATAGCCACTGGTGACACCACCAACAGTCTGAGCACTCCGCTGAAAGCGGCCGAGACTATACGCTTTGGCGCCCTCAATATCTTCGGTATCAACCTGGCCTTCAAAGACTTTTTCGAGTTCGCTGACCATAATATCAAAGAGTGCGTGGACATTCTTTTGTGATACCTGAGCACCGAACCACCAGTTACTCACTTGCTTTGTCTGCCCATAACCGGAACTCATACCATATACCAATCCACGTTCCCGGGCAGTGCCCAGTATTTTGGAATAAAGTGTTTCAGTAAGCATAGTGTTGACCAGCCCCAACGCATCAGTTTCTAGTTCGTTCATACGCCGGTTCATAAAACTGTCGACATAAAAATAGATATTCTTGACTGTTTTGTTATAGATATGCAGCGGTTTAACCTGAGACTTTGGCCGTTCATTGGGCAGGGCCAGGCGACCAGTCCCAAGCGGCAAGCCGATCTGCTCTAGAACGCCAATAATAGCTTCTTCGCGACCAGGCGTAATATTGCCTGCAATAATAAAACGCAGGTTACGGCTAGTATGCGTACGTTTATAATGTACGCGGACGTCTTCAAGTGTGACTTTGTCCATAAGCTTCAGGCGTTCCTGGTCGGTCTTGGATACAAACCCGTACTCTTTGCGGAGCGCAAGGGTCAAGTGACGAAAATGGTTGTTTGACCGCGCAGCCAACTCCTCACGCACATTGCCAAATTCTGCTTCATATTCATCTTGTAAAAATAGTGGCTTAGCGATAGCTACTGTCAGCAAATCAAGAATCCGCTGCCATTCAAAGTCGGCGCATTCTGCTTCATAGGTAATGTCATAGACGCCTGTAGAAGCATTACTATAAGCGCCATTCTTCTCAATTTCGGCTTGGAACAGACGTGCTTTGGGAAAGCGTTCATTAGCACCAAGAAGAATATGCTCCATGAGATGCGGGGTCTCCCATTTCTTCTCCTGCACCAGGTATTCACCTGCCCGGAAGTTGAACTCAAAACTCATGACGATAGCATCCGGGATGTGTATAAGCAAGCCCTTTGCCCCGTTCTTTACGGTAATTTCAGTAACTGTATGTTTCATGGTAATGATTCGCGACAAAAAGCAAGCTATTTGCGCCTGCCACGGCCTTTCGCCTTACGTTGGCGTTCAGCTTTACGGGTCTTCTTGCGCGTACTGGCCTGTTTCTTTGCCTGAAGAGCCGCAACAGGCTTGAAGTCTTGTTCATGGAATTCTCCATCGGCATCCATAATCTGGTTAACATTGCTGACAGATCGACGGGCAGCGCGTGTTAGTTCGGTTTCGGCTGGTTGGTCAAGATCTTCAGGATCTATCGGTTGGGCATGGAACAGGGCTTTAACCACCTCATGACGCAAAGTCCTCTGCATTTCTTCAAACAACCGTTGACCTTGGCGGCGGTACTCAACTAAAGGGTCCCGTTGTCCTACGCTCATCCAGTGGATTCCCTGGCGCAGATGGTCCATGTTCTCAAGGTGCTGCATCCAAAGATTATCTAAAATCTGTAAGTATGCGTCACGTTCCACTTTACGCATGATCTCAGGAGTAAATGCTACTTCGCGGCCAGCATACACTTCTTTGGCTTCCGACAATAACACTGTTCCAAATTTGTCGGCAGGAGCATCGAACAGACGATCAAGCCCTTTCTCATCAAACGGGAAGACGTCGCGTACAACTAGCTCAAGCTGGTCACTCATGAGTAGCGGTGAGTTTACCAGCGCGTTCACTTCTTCATCAATGAAGAGACGTATGCGCTTGCTGATGTCTTCACTTTTCAGGATCTCCTTACGCATAGCGTACGTTGCGCGGCGATGACGGTTCATGACATCATCGTATTTGACCACATCCTTCCGTTGGTCAAAGTGGAAGCCCTCAACTTTCTTTTGGGCATTTTCCAAGCTCTTTGAGATTAAACGGTTCTCAACAGGTACATCGTCATCGACACTCAAACGGGCCATAAGTGAACCAATACGTTCACCGCCAAATATGCGCATCAGGTCATCTTCGGTACTTACAAAAAACTGCGTTACACCTGGATCGCCTTGACGCCCAGAACGACCTCGTAACTGGTTGTCTATACGACGTGACTCATGTCGTTCGCTACCCAATACAAACAAGCCGCCAAGTTCTTTGATACCTTCCCCAAGTACAATGTCAGTACCACGACCTGCTATGTTGGTAGCAAGCGTCACGGCACCCTTTTCGCCTGCCCGGGCAACAATACCTGCTTCCCGCTCGTTGTTCTTAGCGTTCAAGACTTCATGGGGGATACCAGCTTTAGTAAGCAAATGACCCATCCGCTCGTTCTTTTCGATAGATGCCGTGCCGATAAGCACCGGCTGCCCCTTGGCATGTAACGCCTGTATTTCGCTCACAATAGCTTTGAACTTGCCGGCCTCATTCTTGTATATGCGGTCCGGGCGGTCCTCGCGGATAATCTTGCGGTTCGACGGAATCTCCACTACATCAAGCTTATAAATCATATGAAACTCTTCGCTCTCGGTCATAGCTGTACCGGTCATCCCCGACAACTTCTCGTACAGGCGGAAGTAGTTCTGGAATGAAATAGTGGCCAGGGTCATGGACTCTTGCTGGACCTCAACACCTTCCTTGGCTTCGATGGCTTGGTGCAAGCCTTCGTTATAACGGCGGCCCGGTAACAAACGCCCGGTAAACTCGTCAACAATTACAACTTCGCCGTCGTTAGTAATGACGTAATCTTTATCTCGTTTAAATAACGCTTTGGCGCGTAGTGCCTGTTCCAGATGATAAATAGTCCGTATATTCTGCGTAGCATATAAACTTTCAACACCTAATAATTTTTCTATCTTGTCTGTACCGTCATCAGTCAAGATCACTGTCTTACGTTTCTCATCAACTTCGTAATGCGTGCCCAAATCGATCTGTTGGACGACTTTGGCAAACTGCAGATAAGAGCTCCCGCTCGTAACGCTTGGAGCCGAAATAATAAGTGGTGTGCGAGCCTCGTCAATAAGAATGGAGTCAGCTTCGTCCACGATGGCGTAATGAAGTTCACGATGGCGTAACTGGTCAACCTCACGTACCATGTTGTCACGCAAATAATCGAACCCGAATTCATTGTTAGTACCATACGTAATGTCAGCACCATACGCTTCGCGCCTTGAAGCTGGTTTGAGATGCCTAAAACGCTCATCTGTATGCTTAGGATTGGTATAGGCATGATCGTATACATAAGAATGATCTGTGATAATAACACCGACGCTCATGCCCAAAAAATCATAGAGTGCAGCCATCCACCCTGCATCACGTTGAGCAAGATATTCATTAACAGTGACCACATGCACACCCTTGCCAGTTAGAGCGTTTAGATATACCGGTAATGTGGCGACAAGGGTTTTGCCTTCGCCTGTCTTCATTTCGGAAACATTACCCTCATGTAGCACCATACCGCCGATTAGCTGTACATCAAAGTGGCGTATGCCTATCGTGCGAGTTGCTGCTTCGCGCACCAGGGCAAAAGCATCAGGCAAAATTTTGTCGAGAGATTCCTTTTTGAGACGTTTTTTCAGCTTGTCGGTTTGAGATTTTAAATCTTTGTCCGACATGGCTTTGTATCTGTCTGTAAGTGCGTTTACATCGCGAACGCGCCTTTTGAGGCGCTTGACTGTTCTTGCTTGCGGGTCACCCAGGACTTTCTTAAAAATGCCATTCATTATCATATGTACGTACTCCCCTGTCTGTTTCGGCGTTACCATACATTGTAACGCTATGTTACAGATAACGCGAGAGTATTTAATGCGAGAATAGTATGAAGTAACTATTTTATCCTTGTTTCAGGAAATGTTTGAGACATAGAGCGTAAAGCGTCATGGCAACAAAGACACTGGGCGCATGCCAGAGTGACCATATACGTAATTCCTTGATTCCGCTGTAACGGCTCATATACGTTGCCACTATCTCATCATACAGTCCATAGACTGATAAGATATTGCTCTTTTCTTTAGTGTCAAACCTCTTCAAAGTACGCTGCACAACGATTATACTGTCCTCTAGAAGACGATTTTTAACAGATGGTAACTCGTCAAAAGGGGTGCAGACAGCAATGACCCGACGAATCATATTGTCCTGATCGTAGGCCATAATAGCTGCGGTGCCTCCAGCACTAACACCAATGATGTCTATAGAATCCTCGCCCAAGTTTTTGAGCTTGCTTAAGAAGTCCCTGTTTTTAACAGTCAGATCAGCATAGTAGTCGCGCCATCCAAATGGTATGACATGCACACTAAACCCCAATAAACGCCACGCCACAGCAAACAGGTCATACACTGCCGTACGATCTCCGATGCCAGGAATGATCACTAGAGTAGGACGCGACATGTGTAGGAAGCCTACTCGGCAGGATCTGGCATATGCTTCAGCCTATGTAATAAACGCTGGTGTAAACGTGGATTGGAGTGCAGCTCTTTATACTTTTTGAGCTGGTGCCGCAATTTGGTCTCAACGATATCAACAGCCGCATACATGCTTATTGTCGCCTCTTTGACGGTAATCACCTCATGGGGCACGTGGAGAATGACTTCACAGATAAGTTCTTTCTTGTTCTTGGCGTTGGCTTCTTTGAGCTTGACGTCAGCATGCACGTTGGCGCGTTTGTTCCTGGGGATAAATCTATCAAGGCGTCCGATCTTCTTGGTGACATATTTTCCGAGATTTTTGTCTACTTCCATGGCAATCCCGCTAATATTGAGCCGCTTGATCATACGTACCCCCTTGTTAGTTTCGTTAGAGTCTGTGCTTATCAGACGCAAAATCTATCGGTCGTATCATCTATGCATGAGTATCGATGGATACTCATGCATGCTCTTTTTTTATTGAGCTTAGGTAGAGTGTTTCGCGTTGTATAACTCCCACCTACTACTATAGCTCAGTCTGTCCACCCATGTAAGGTCGCAGCACCTCTGGTACCATAACCCGTCCTTGGCGTGTCTGGAAATTTTCCATAATCGCAATCATGATACGGCCCAAGGCAAAAGCAGTTGCATCGTTCGTATGAACTAGTTCTGTGTCACCATTCTTGCGACGAACTCGTACCTTAAGGTCACGAGCCTGGTAGTCAGTTATGTAGTCAGCGGTGTGTGTTTCGCGGTATTGGCCTTGGCCTGGCAGCCATGTCTCCATATCAACGCCGCTGGCGTTAGGTTTGCCAATGTCAGCAGTACACTTCTGTAAAACGCGGTAAGGCAAACCGAGTTGCTGCAAAAGGTATTCCTGAATTGCAATAAGTAACTTATGTTCATCCAGTCCGGTCTCAGCGGTGCTGAACACTTCCATTTCCAGTTTATCGAACTGGTGCAAGCGTAAGATGCCTTCCATATCCTTACCGTACGTACCGGCTTCGCGGCGAAAACTAGTGCTATACCCCACGTAGCGGATTGGGAACATCTCTTCCGGCAACATCTCGTTCCAATACATAGTGCATAAGGTGTGCTCTGCACTGGCGTTAAGCCATAGGTCATCCTGCTCAATCTTGTAGGTCATTTCTTCGGCATTTAACCGGGCGCTGGCAACATAGGGCTCGGTCCGTAATAGGGCTGGCGGTAGAACAGGTATGAAAGGCTTGTCGCTAACCTTCAGACCATTTTCTTTGATGAGTTTGCCCAGAACGTTCCGATCTCCCAACGTCCGCATGACGAACTGCACGATGGCGAACTGTAAAACTACCAAATCACCCTTTATATACGCAAAACGGCTACCGGATATCTTGGCGGCCCGCTCTTTGTCTATCAGGTCACGGGGTTCGGCAATTTCCCAATGCTGTTTGGGCTCAAAATCAAACTTGGTTGGCTCGCCAACTGTCTTAGCTATGACGCTTTTATTCTCGGTTGCACCGACTGGTACGTGATCTAAGGGCATATTCGGTACGGTAGCGAGCAGTTTAGCGTAAGCCTCATCTACGGCAGCAAACTTTTCTTCCAGTTGTGTGAGTTCATTCTTGATCTGCTTGCCCTGTTCGATAAGTTCGGGTTCTGGTTTGCCACCTTTCATTTTGTCGGCATTTTCGTTGCGTTTGGCTCTCAAAGCTTCTATTGCTTGGAGCATATTGCGACGTTCTTCATCTAACCGTAGTAACTCCGGAACATTAACTTCGTAGCCTTTTTGTTTTGATTTCTCGGTAACAGTATCGGCGTTTTCCCGTATAAATTGGATATCTAACATATGGTCCTTGCTATTTTAAGAAAAGTAAACGTACGTAGAAATCAGCGGTATAGTCGGCCCGAGGGACAACTTGCGCGAAGAGCGCTGGAGCTAAGCTGTAGGTAGCTGTGCATCTGGAGAATAGTATACCATACGTGAGCTTAATAGCTTTTTAGCTACCGGTTATAGCTTTCTAAGTACTGATGCAGAAAACGCGCCAAAGGATTGATTGAAGCTAACTTATCTCAGATACTGTTCAAGATACTTGGTATCATTTACGTGGTATCGTTCAAGAAAAGTGCGCATCCAGCCCGATAATACGCTCGAACGCAAATTGAATATACGGGTGTTCTCTTCTGTAATGACTGTTTTTTTGATTGCACCGAGAACATAGTTCTTGTCGTCCAATATGATGCTTGATTCTTCATGACTGTCTTCCTCGGGCTCTTGAGATGGGTAAATTTTTGTGATCACATCAAGCGGTTCAGCGTCCGCTAATTGACGAATCGTTTCTTCGCTTGCAAACCCGGAGGCCGTAAGTACCATAGGTTCACCTTTGGCTGTGAGTACCACCCGTTCAATCGTGGCTTGACGAGGATTGATAATGCTATAAGGCGTTTTCTCCACGTGACGCACCTCTTCTTCGGCTTGGTCTTTCTCAACCCTAATCAATCCAAGTGTCCATCCTGAATCTGCCGGATGTATGGAGTAGTATTCATTTGCCGGGACTGATTTAGGAGACAAGGACTTGTTTTTTCCTGGTGACGTTTCCTCGCCGATTACTGAGTAGTTTTGAAAATAAGTATCGGGTTTAAGCTGGTCTGGAAAAAGGGGTTTGTTATTGTCGTCCCTGAACTTTGCCAAGCGACGGAGCCGCTCGCAATTGATTACCACTCCCCATGCTCTAAATTTATCCAAGACCATAGGCAATTTATCAGCGTTGTTCGGTTGCGGTATATCTTCAATGTTAATATCGCAGCTGGAATTATATTCATTGTCGCGTTCAAAACTCGGCACTGTGAACATTGGTGCTGGTGGTATTCTGTCGGCCATATACTTCTATTCCCTTAACAAACTATCACTTACAAATTAATAGTGTCACTTTGGTGCTATAAAATCAAGTAAATGTCGTATTTAATGTATCTGTTATCTGGGCTGCTTCTCCCTCTTGAGAGCTTGAGATTTTTGGAGTGCGTCAACAGTAAGCGCAGTACGCTGCCTGGCGTAGCGGCAATAGTCACAAGCCTCTCCTATTTCGGGCATCGTGTCGGATTCCAGGCAGGCCTTTATCTT
Organism: Saccharimonadales bacterium (SeqCode); assembly: GCA_041743655.1. Taxonomy (GTDB): domain Bacteria; phylum Patescibacteriota; class Saccharimonadia; order Saccharimonadales; family UBA4665; genus JARIHD01. The sequence goes on from JBGTMJ010000023.1 coordinate 21,981, forward strand.
ACGCAGCGTTGGCTCGACCCAGCTGTCATCGCCGGTGTATGGGATGACTTTAATTCTGAACTCGACACGGCTATCAAAGCCATCGAGATCGAGCCGACCATTGCAGTATACGAAGTAGCCGATTGGATTAACCGTAAAGCCATTCTGCCGTAACAGCCATTGGTACACTTCCATCTGTCGTTTGTAAGCAATTTGCCATGGCGCATCTAAGGATACTTCGCTCTTTTTGGCTGTGGCCTTGTAGTCGACAACTATAAGCTCGCTGTCATCATTAACCCAGATGTCATCCACCGCTCCGAACGTCAGTAAGTTGGTAGGTTCATGTAAAAATTGCACGCCAACAAAATTTTCACGCCAGTCGTTCAGCTTTTCATGGGCATACGGTATTGCTCTGATGTGGTTGTCCGACATCAGAGGATGCGGCTCCCCCTTCAGACGATAACTGTCGAACTCTTTTTTGAGTAATGCGTCAACTGCTTTGTTGATCTGGAAAGGCGGTGTGTCAGGTTTGGTAATTTTAAGTCTGCGGTCCAGCCAGAAGCAACGCGGACAGTTTAAAAAGTCATCAATTTTGCTGCGGCTGACCTTAAACGGCGTTGTCTGCCCAGGCTGATAGGGCTTGGAACGCTCCCGCCAGTAATTATTAAACGCCATTGCTAAAATCCCCTGCCATATCTGTGTATTGTAACAGAATTTACCAGATTAAGGCCGTTACTACTTACATTAACTAGTTACTTTTCTAACGTTCAAAATCGCTAATGTTTCGATGTGCGGTGTGTGCGGGAAAAAATTAAAGCCTTCAAATTGTGTAATATCGTAGGCTGCTTGTAAGTATGCCAAGTCACGGGCTTGGGTTGCAGGATTGCAGCTGAGGTATATGACTTGTGGTGGGAGCGCCTCAAGCGTGCGTTCTACGACTTTGTCGTGTAAACCTGCGCGGGGCGGATCAAATACTATCGGGTATTCTGACGTTACATATTCCAATACTTTTTCAGTTGATGCTTCAGTTACGTGGGCGTCCAGTTCGTTAGCTTGAGCATTCAACCTGGCCATGGCCGCTGTCGCCGGGTCAAGCTCAATCAGCTCTACAGATCTTTGCGCTACGCTTAAGCCAATACTCCCCACACCCGCATACATGTCTATGATGCGGTCACTCGCCAAGCAGTATTGCTTAATACGGCTCAGCGCCAACTCAAAGACTGGCACATTGACCTGAAAGAACGAATCGACATCATAGGCAAACGAACGGTCCAGGAGCATATCATTCAACGTAACGTCGCCTGTTTCATACAGTAACTTTGTCGGCACCGAAGCCGGGCTTTTGGGATTGGAGTGGTATACGCGCAAGCCTTTCAAACTTTGGGGCAATTTGAGTTCAATAAATGATTTAGGCTTTACAAACAGGGATACTACTGTCTTGCCATCTTGGCTGCAGCGAACAATTATTGTTTTCAAATCGCCTGCTCGGACGTTGTGTCTTTGTAGTGCGACACACATGTCTCGAGCCGCAGTATCGATTTTCGGAGATGCTAGTGCACTCCCCTCTACAATGCTTTTACCGTGTGAGCCACGAATATGTTGCGCCAAGTGCAGGCCTGTTTCGTCACCCCAAAACGAGTATTCCATTTTGTTGCGGTAATGCCAGTCATCACCAGCCGTACTAACAGCAAAATCTGGCACCTTAACACCCGCTTGAACAAAAAGCTCATCCACAATACGTTTCTTGTAATCGTTTTCAGCAACAAAAGTAAGTATTTGCCAAGGACTCGTAGCTAAATAGTTAGCTTCTCGCGGTTCAATCCGCATCGGTGACGGTTCTAATATCTCTTCGGCTATCGCTTCGGCATAAGAGCGCTTGCCTTTGGTTATTCTTACCTTCACTTTCTCGCCAGGCAATGCTCCCCACACAAACACCTTGCATCCATCAGGCAAAACGCCCAATCCTTGTCCGCCATACACAAGTTTCTCAATAGTAACTTCTACCATCGGCAACATTATACCTTACCGTCCGTTGAATAAATTCAAAAGTTCCTTAGGATCGCTCACTAGAGCTGACGGATGATATTTGGCCAATGCTTCACGGTCCTGGTAGCCCCAACTCACAGCAATCGGTTCTACGCGGGCTTTACTGGCAGCTACTACATCCCGTACTTCATCGCCGATGTAATAACAGTGTTGTGCCTCAATACGATTGTTACGCATAACCTTGCGCAAGGCTGCAGCCTTACTAAAGACTGCCACATTGCCATATACCCCATCAAAATAAGACTCGAGGTTATTGGCCCGCAAAAAGGCTCGCACATTTTGTTCGCTGTTAGAGCTCATGACCAGCAAGTGATAGCCACTGGCATGCAGTTCATTTAATGCCTTTGGCATGCCCGGAAATGGCCGCACCTCATGGATACGTTCATGCATCCTTTGACGCCCCCGCAAGAACAAATTAGGCAATCGCGCGAATGGTATACGTAAATCGCGGATAACTCTCAGTAGCGACAGGCGACGCAGCCGGGCTATTTCTTGATTACTGACCTGCCGTACACCCGTGAGTTCGTAAGCAATGCTGAGCACTAGTTCAAAGCTGTCGGCGATAGTACCATCAAAATCGAATATGAGCGTTTTCATCTAACTCTTTAGGGGCGCAGCGTCCCTGCAAATACCTGCCAAGCCAGAACAGTCTTGGCGATTAAGCTGAGTAGCATGTACATCCGCTCACCATATAGGTAATCTTTCCAGTTACCGACTCTTCTATATTGTAGGAACATATTAACTGCAAAGGCACTGAACAATACGAACATGCTGACGTATATCCCATACACGAACGCTGGGAGATACCCGTTGCCGTACACATTGGCACCCCAAATGTAGATGACAAATACGAGCCATGGCACCATGCCGGCTATGCTACCAATAATGGAAACTAGTCGATTGGGTTTGGCTTTGCCCTGGTTGTACGATTCCATAGCCAATCCTAACAGACTCATAACTACATCGAGTGCAAAAATTGTCAGCAGTAATGAGAGTTCGACTACCCCACTCAGCACTGCAATTGCAACCATCATGGTACTTGCACTCAAGGCATACTCGAACCAACGGACCCTGTTGATCTTGTTGGTCAGATCTGCTTCGTAGCGGCGGCGATATACTGTAGCTGCCAGCGCATGCGCGACAGCCGACATAAAGAAGAATGCAGCAACCAGGACGGTAAGGTTAACATCAAACAAATGACGTGTGGCGCTAGCCAATACCGGGTTGCCTGCAAATTCAGAAGCCAACGGATCAAGCGTTAGATAACTTGTCTGCACTGGGAACACTTTGGTCGTGCTTAGGAGTAAAATGATTGCGCCCTGCAAAGAATGCACAACAGCCAACACAGCGTTCCATGTATACAAATTTTGAAATGTAACAGTACTTTTCTGTTTGCTAACGGCACCGGTCTTTTTCATGCTTTCAGTGTAGCATGAGCTAGACGAGTACTTGTTATATTGCTGCCAGCGCTGTTAACGTATAACTACGAGGTTTTTTAGCAACTCATCTTTGAAGCCCTGAGACAATGGCTTCCACCACCTAGGCTCTCGATCTTTATCAATCGTGATCGTTCCAAACGTAGTAATAGAAGGTTGTAATACCGTTTCGATGAGTGCTTTTTCCACCTTTTCGATCTCATATGGATTTGGTATCTCGCCTGTCTCAATTTTTTTTGCCATCGCCTGGTCAATTAGTTCAGTTATTTGTTCATGCAGCTCGTGTACCTGTGCGAGGGTTTTAGTACTGTCGCTACGAGCTTCTTCTGATACACGAGCTAATTCCGCTGGCACTGTCTCAGTCATGAAATGCGGGTCATTGACTAATTGTCGTCTTAGGCCACTGTATGCCATGTTCTTGCTGATTGCTACCTGGTCCAGGATAAAAGGCAGGTTCTCTTCCGCATCATTACTGTGGAATGGGAGCATTTTGCTTATTAATGCAACATCTTTTTCAACGTTACCGCCAAAGTAACCAATATCTCGCGTATCGTTTTGTTCGCTTAAAGAAGACCCGCAGAGCTTGCCAGCCAATACGGTGATATTAACGCCATATTTTCCAAAGATCTCTTTGTCAATTTTCTTCTTTTTAGCACTGAGCAATTCTTCACTTTCTTGCGCAGTCATTGGTGGCTTTACATCCTCTCTCATTTCTTCCAGTGTCATCCTGTCACGTTTATCTTCATCGTTAGCTAGATCTGTCGAAGCGTTTCCATTCTCGTCAGGGTTTTGTACTTCTGGAGGTACTGCTATAGGACCTGCAGCATTACCTGTGCGTAGAAACCGTTCTTCCGTCGGGGAGGGTACTGGGTGAACCTCTGATTTCAAACGAGATTTTTGAGGTGACATAATTATACTAATATACTATCGTTATATATTTTTGTCAAGTTATGTCAGCAACCTTGCTTGTATCAGGTTCTACATTACCGGTTCGTACAAGACATGGCACATACCAAGACCTGTGCGTTCGCTGAATTTCTGATGATACTCTTCGGCAGGGTAAAATTTTGTAGCTTTGGTGATGGTGGTAACTATCGGCTTGCGAGTTTTAACCTGCTCTGCGCCGAGTATCCTCTCGGCAATTTTCATTTGCTCGTGATCATGGTAGAAAATGGCTGAACGGTATTCATCCCCGATATCTGGTCCCTGTTGGTCCAGTTGTGTCGGATCATGTATGCGAAAAAAGTGTTTGAGTAACACTTTGTAGTCTGTTGCAGTGGTATCAAACTCTATCAGTACTGCTTCGACATGGCCGGTAATATGGGCACACACTTCATCATAGGTCGGACTGTTAGTATGCCCGCCAGTGTAGCCTACCGTCGTTTTGATTACGCCTGGCACTTGATCGAAATAATACTGCACTCCCCAAAAGCAACCGGCTGCAAATAAAGCACGAGCAGTTTTCATACCTAGAATTATAGCAGTTTGGCTATAACCTCTCACGTTCATACCTCTGAACTTGCGTTTCCGGTATAGGGATTGTGTGCCCCCAATAAGCTTACGGATGAACTTTAACATGTTATTGATAGCCTGTGCATAGAAATGCACATAGAATCAGAAGGTGTGGCATAACTGTGAAAAACTATTGTGCAAAAACTGCACAGTCGCTAAGCTAAGGTTATGCTTGCTTACGAATCTGCTATATACACTTATTTTGGTAAGCTGGGTTTTGAGCGTGAAATCGCAGCTATATACCTATCGCTGTACGCCAACGGGCCCCAAGCCATCTCTGCTTTAAGCAGAAGCTCAAATGTAGAACGCACACGTGTTTATAGACTGATCGACACCCTGCTCTCCTCCAACCTTATTGAGGTGGAAGCCAGCAATCGGCGTGGCGTTATAAAGGCTGCACCCATTGCTAATTTGCGAATTACTATTAACCAGCGGGAGCAAGAGCTTAAAAACCTTACTGACGAACTTGAACTTATAGAGCAAGTACTAGCTCGTAACAGTCTATCCAATCATGCAACACGCATCCAGCTATACCATGGCCAGGACGGCTTACGTCAGCTGTTACGCAACGAGCTTGCAGCAAAAAGTGAGATTCTCAGTTACGGCAATCGGGTTAACGAAAAGATTGTCGGCAAAAAATTCTTAGACAACTGGCAGACCACACGTAAAGCTTCGTCTATACATGAACGGCAACTCACCAATCAAACAGTGGGTGATATGCCACATCTCACAAAGTATATAAGACGCAATTTTATTGACAACAACACATTATCTATTGCCAATGCAACAGTCATATACGACAATATGGTTACCCATTATCATCAAAAAGATGGTGAAGTATTTGGGACAGAGGTATACAATCAGGAAATTGCCGATATGCAGCGTCAATTGTTTGAGGTACTCTGGGAGCAATCTACACCCGCAAATTAAATGGAGAGGTATACAACCAATGAGAGTCATGCGAATAGTACGTATTGCGGGTTTGTTAACGGCAGGCATCATAGCCGTAAGCAGCACCTTAATTGCAGTGCCGTCGGTGGCGGCCTACCCAAAGGGAGTTATCAGCCAGTCCGTCCAGAACCAAACCACTAAGGGTATCTTGAAAGAGGCAAATGACAGCGCAGAAGCAGTCAGGGCCAGATCTGGAGATATGTTGAAATATGTCATAGAGGTACGTAATAATGGCTCTGCCGACGACACTAATAGCGAAATGCATGCTGCTAAACTGAGCGGTACACTGCCAAGCGGGTTGGAACTGGTAAGTGATCCTGGTAAACGTACTATCAGTGAAAACCTTGGGTCAGTTCAGGCAAGCAGCAAAGCAACTAGAGAATACCAGGTTAAAGTGACCAGTGGCAAAGAAGGCGAAGTGATCGAAAATAAAATTTGCTTTACTGGTAACAGCAAAGCAAAAGACAGCCCCCAAAAAGGCTGCGACGTCGCTGTCGTCAAGATCGACAAAAACCGGCCAGATTCTTCCCCGCTGCCATCAACGGGTGCCTCAGGAATATTCGCACCCTTAGTTGCACTAACTGCAGGTTCCGTTGCCTACATAGGGCGACTGCGGGTACTCCAGCGGCGCACTCATTAGTTTATTGTTCGGAAGGAACCAAGTGGTGTTTGTTATCCAACACACTATAATACAGAATCTTTGACCAAATGCTCAAGTCTTTATACGGAACCACTTAACTATCAAGCCATCAAGTAATAAGTGGCTAAAGTAGCCGGCAACAGCCGCACCGTAGTACACGATACTAATGGGTAGCATTTTTTCGTTATACAGGTATGGCACGACTACTATGATGAGCGGTATTAGTAGCATTGCGGTCTTACTATGCGTCCAGCCACGATGTTTCCCCACTATCGGCAGCATTGCTATAAGTCCCAAGTATGCCGCCGCCTGAAGATTACCATTCCATAAAAGCAGTACGTCAAATGTTAAAGCAATGGCATAAAAGATATCCTGACCCTTAGAATTTGTATCGATATCGGGGAACAATGCAAACAAAACACTCAGCACCATAACGGCAACGGTGGCCTGCCAGTTCTGTAGTAGCCCCGCAGCCTCAGCAAAGCGTTCCACCGGGACATACGACGTGGCAACAATGTACCCTGCCCCAAGTACTATGCCGCCGATAACATGCCCTTTCCAGTTTGCCATATAGTTTCTAGCATACGATAAAAAGCGTTAGCAGCATAGCAGACAAAAGGTGCAATAAGTCGTGCAGCTATACTATAATGCAAGGTATGCTTAGCACATTTAAACCGGCTGCCGAGCAAGCACTCCGGCCGTTAGCCAAAGTCCTCAAAAACGTCGATCCCAATATTATCAGCCTGGGCGGCATCATTTTCCCAATAGTTTTCTTTATACTGCTCGTTAGCGGATTGTACGCGTTAGCGTTGGTCGTGTTTGTACTAAACGCGGTCGATATGCTCGACGGCATGGTCGCCCGTTCCCAGGGCAAAGTTACAGCTTTCGGCGCTTTCTTGGATTCAACAATAGACCGGTTCGCGGACTTTGTGGTCATTGCAGCCTTTGGTTTTGCCAGCCTTGTGAGTTGGCCAATTGTGCTGACACTAATACTGCTCACCTACCTTATTAGCTATATTCGCTCCCGCACCGAACTTGCCGCCAAGAACAAGCTGGTTGCCAACATCGGCCTTATTGAAAGAACCGAACGCTTAGTGGTTGTGTTTATAGGCTTACTGCTATACGCCATCTTCCCAACAGCGACCCTGTTGGGTGTGAACATCGTTGCGCTAACTTTTGTACTGCTAATCGGTTTGTCGGCAATAACCGTCTGGCAACGGGTAGATTTTGCCCGCAGAAAACTTCAACCTACTGGTAAATAGTAAACGGATCAGCTTCTATTGGTAGTGTTGTAGTAGGGATCTCACCATTCAACAAGTCCAAGTAACCGACCAAGCCAACCTTATCCAGAGCTTCTGCTAGAGTGATGGCGCCTTCCGGCACTTTAGCTTCAACTTTGCCGCTGCTTGGCTTAACTTCAATGTCAAATTTTCCTGTAGACTTGCCATTCTCACTGGTTGCATCAGTGTTAAAGCCCATCTTTATGAGATTCGTCTCAGTATTGAGTGAAAGTTTGACGGTCGTGTTGTTCTTAACGCCATCCTGACCGGTCACTGTTGTGATAAAGAATGGCTTCTCTGCACCGCCACCATAATTCAAACCAATGTCGGTGTAATTTTTGGCAGCATCACCATCGCCTGGTAAGCGAACCTTGTGAACCAGCTTTGTCTTGGTATTTACCCACAGGTCAAATGACTTATTGCCGTCTATAGTATCGGCGGACTTAGCTACCCCCTCACTGTTAATAAGCTCACTCAAAGGCTTATCATAAGAATCCTTAGCCCAATCGTTAAGCTTACTTTTATCAAGTGCTTTGCCCAGCTCCTTCACATACGTCTTCAGATTTTCTTTGCTAGCCTTAACTTTGTAGTGGTTAGTACTCTTGCTGTCAACAACTTCTTTGCCTACAAATGAATCCATTTTAATTACTGAATTAGCCTCATCATTGGTGAATAGATACTTCTTGCTTGTCTCGCCCACCGCCTTAATGGCGTCAACTACCGCTTCTTCAGTAGGTGCAGTAAAGCCAGACGTAGAAGAAGACACACCTCCCCTTTGTTCGGCCTGCTTTGTGATGTTATCGAACAAACTGTGGTCGGCCGCTACCCACTGGCCATCAAGCGTATCAAGCTCAGGCATTGCAAATTGAGCACCAAGGCCCTTGATGCCACTAAGTTTGAAGTATAGGTCTGGGGATTCAGAGTTTGCAGCATCTTTTATGACGCCTTCCAATTTGAGCCGGGTCACACCCAGGCCAATATTACCTGCAAAAGTTGCGTCTTTGTCGTCTGACTTAGCTGTAAACGTACCGTCCGTAGCAAAACCATCGCCGTCAAATTTAAAATTACCCTTCAAATCAGATGTTTCAAACTCCTTAATTGTTGCTTTGTCACTGACGTACTTTACAATTTCATCATATCCCCGACCGGTGTTGGTAAGTGCACTATTAAAAACGGTCTTTGGCCTATTTGGAGCGTAATAGCCAAATACGTACGCGACAGTACCAAGAATCACCAGTACTGCAACACCAGAAAGAGCCAACAATCTGGTACGGCTCAGCCCAGCCTTTACCGGTTTGGCACTACCCACAACCGGATTAGCATTAACAATGACTGGGTTCGTTGGTTGGCTGTTTTGGTTTTGAGGCACCTGGGTATCAGAATCTTGTGGGTTGTTATCCATATACACCTTATTTTTTTACATTTATACTCCGAATTATACTGTGTGTTGATCTACATCCAAACTGCAAACTTACCATTCCGCCAACATCTTGCAGACGCGCTATATTGTAAAACCTTCATCTTCACGGTACGCTTAAGCTATATAAATAGGGAGACACTGCCATGGCGGCTGTAAAAGATTTGGAAAAATCATTAAACGATATTTTCGTAAACAAGGCGCCGGCTTTGCCACCGAAAGTTAAGAAGACAATCGTTGAATACCTGCCCTGGATCAATCTGGCATTGGGCGTATTCGCCCTTTGGGCAGCGTATGGGCTGTGGCACTGGGCTCACATCGCTGATCGTCTCATTGACTACACCAATTCACTCAACCAGCTTTATGGCGCTCCGGTTCTCCCCACCAACCGCTTGTCTGCAACCGTTTGGCTCGGATTGGCCATACTTGTCATTGAAGCAATCATTTACATTGCAGCCTTTCCCGCTACTCGAGCCCGTAAAAAGAGCGGCTGGGACCTGCTATTCTATGCCCTGTTAGTAAACGTTGTGTACGGCTTGGCGGTGTTGTTCACCGACCACGGTGGATTCGCCAGCCTAGTAAGCAGTGTTATCGGCAGCGCCGTTGGCATGTACTTCTTGTTCCAAATCCGTGAGGAGTATCTAGGGAAAAGCAGCAAACCGACTACAGCGTCTGTCAAGAAGGCTTAACTAAAACCTACTTCTGCTTTTAAGAGACCTGTCCTCTTATTTTATTCCTGTCGTTTAGTCTCGCGGATCTTCCTCCGAATCACTCCTTAACGCAGATACAATCTGTTCTTCAATGTCAGGACTTAGTTTTGTAATTTCGAGTCCGAGTAAGTTGTTGGCTTCTTTTGGTCTTAGAATCAGCCATTGCACTAAAATATGCTCCGATTACACCTAAAGAACCGCCTATTATGGCTACGCTAGCTATGACGTCGTAAAATTTTTGATTTCCTACAGTAGCCTTAATTGTCTCATCAGTAATGACTAGACCTTGGCAAGCTTTCTCACCAGCATATTGTTCAGTAAGACAAGCTTTTTCTAGGTTAGCTTTACCCTGCAGGACAATAGCTTCGTGAGCAGAAAGAAAACCGGTCCCTATAACACTAGCACTTATACCAAAAGTAGCAAGCCCGCTTCGTACACTCATATAAAAACCTCATATTATAGTCGAATACGCAATATTGTAGCACAACTACAAGATTTAAATGATACCGAACTTAGATGCAGTAACTTTATTTAGACTAGTCGTCAAATCATTAAGATTGTTTCACCTCTAACAGGGGTTGGGGTATACTGTCGGTATGAACACTCCAAATCTCGGAAGAAAACTTGCTTACGAAACACTTAAATACTGTATGGAAAACGGCAACACGGCAACGCTAACAGAAGTGTATAAACACCTTGAAACCACCGTCATCCCTACCTTGTCAGGGGTTGAAGAATACCTCTCATCATATGATGGTCATAGTGATCCTAAATGGCTCACACAGCTCAAATGGACTCTAGTAGATTTTGACAAAGCTGGGTGGTTTAAAAAAGCTTTTCCTAAACGGGGTTACTGGACCATTACGGAAGAAGGTATTAAAGCACTCAAGAGATACCAGGATCCTGAGAAACTTGGGCGCGAGGCAAATAAATCGTATATGGCATGGCGAAGTAAACAACACCCCGAAGCCCAGACTATAATCCTCCCCACTATTCCGGCAAAAACTCAATTGGCTAGTCTTGACGAGATCATCGAAGATGCCGACCTCCAAATAAAGACACGGCTCAAGGATTTTGACCCGTATGTCTTCCAGAATATTGTTGGAGCTATGCTCACAGCAATGGGTTACTTCGTGGACTTCATAGCACCTAAAGGCAAAGATGGCGGTATTGATCTGGTGTGTTACCAAGACCCAATGGGCATTAGAGCGCCGCGCATGAAAGTGCAAGTGAAGCACCGCCCTGATGATGCCGTGAGCCGCCCGACGCTCTCAGAATTTGCCGATCAAATTAAGAGGGATGAAGTTGGTATTTTTGTAACGTCTGGCGCATTCTCGCGCGATGCGCGTAATCATGCAATTGCCCACGAGAAACATATCCGACTTATAGATGGTATAGAATTCGTTGACCTTATCAAAACCCATTACAGTAAGCTTGATCAGGAGACCCAAGATCTCCTGCCCTTAGTAAACGTCTTTCACCTAAGAACGTCGATCCCCAGCTAAACACCCTCAATGAATGTATCAATAAAGTTACTTAGCCTCTTGCTGATCTTCGCAACAATCGACTCGCGTTCCATAATTTTGGGCTTATCTTTTAATGCTTTGGCCAAATCGTCTTGGCGTGGCTTACGACCTGTGAAGACGTAGTTTTCTAGAAGCTTTTGCAGCCTATCAGTCATGAGACCTTCCTCTTCACAGATCTTCCGGAAAGCATCGGCTTGTTCGGTAGACCAGAACGTCTCGAACGCGTTCTCCACTGCCTCAGAACTCTCTACTTTTGGAATGCTCTGCTCGATGAATTTCTGTATCAACTCGCGCTTGCTACGTAGAATCGCATCCGTAGACATCGTATCCATAATATTCTGGACAATCCTATCCTTCTGAGTGTCGGACGCATCAACCAATTGTCCTAAGAGCCGCAGTATATAGTCAACGTTTATCTCATCGCGCCGAATCAGTTCAAGCTCAAAATCTATATCGTCGAGAATGGATACTTTTTCTTTCTCGTGCTCACTCCGTACCCTGTCGTAAATGTCTAGGTATTTACTCTTAAAGTCTTCAAAAGTCTGGTCGTTCATAAGCGTATCGGCTGGCACAAACTCCGTAAATGACACCAAGATATTTTTGATGCGCATAAGTTCGCGAAAGGCGGTCACAAAAGCTAGCTCTTGTTCCTCGCCAATGAGATCGTCCACTGCTTCTGGCGTTGCTACTAATCGGCTTAAGTTGGTCACGGCTTCGTTAAACTTTTTTACGTATTCCTCGTAGGGCTGTATAAAGATAACTTCTTGAGCATCCTTACGAGAGAAGAGGTTAATTGCCTCGTCTGTCGCTTTTTTGAGATTGCGAAATACGACTATATTCCCTTGTGACTTGCGCTCGTCCAAAATACGATTGGTGCGCGAATATGCCTGTAATAAACCATGATAACGAAGATTTTTATCAACATATAGGGTATTAAGCGTTTTGCTGTCAAAACCGGTTAGAAACATATTGACTACCAGCAAGATATCAATTTCGCGGTTTTTGACCCGCTTGGCAATATTACGATAGTAATTGTAAAAACTAGTGCTGTCTTTTGTAGTATAGCTAGTACTAAACATGCCGTTATAGTCGGTAATGTAGCTCTCCAATTTGTCGCGTGAATGTTCGTTGACCGGGCCTTTATCGGTTATATCGATGTCGGCGTCAAGCATACCATTGGCATCTTTATCGTCTTCGTTAGCGGTATAGCTAAAGATGGTGGCGATACGCAGGTTGTGCTTACCTGCTTCTTTTTTAGTCTGAAACAGCTCGTAGTATTTAGTAAGAACATCTACACTGCTCACGCAGAACATAGCAGTAAAGTCACGTGAATGTGTCTTGCTATTGTGGTTGGCAATAATAAAGTCAACATTTTGCTCTAGGCGTGCCGACGCTTCGAGCACCTCCTGAGTATCGATCCCCTCAACATTCAGGTCATCAACCATAGTGCCCTGCTTCATCTTGAAGCCGCGGTAATATTCTACTGAGAACTTCAGTACGTTTTCGTCAGCAATAGCGTCGGTAATAACATATTTGTGCAGACACTCATCAAACAAGTCTTTAGTAGTACGCTTACCTAGTGAATTGCCGCTGGCATTATCGGCAAAGATGGGCGTGCCGGTAAAACCAAACATTTGGTGGTTCGTAAAGTAGTCAGTAATCCGCTTATGGGTTTCGCCAAACTGGCTGCGGTGGCATTCATCAAAAATAAAAACAATCTTTTCGTCTTTGAGCTTGTCCATATGCAATAAGTGGCGCTCGTGGCTAATAGCTGTATTGAGTTTTTGGATAGTGGTAACAATCAGTTTACTGTCCGGGTCTTTAAACTGCTTCACCAACTTTTTGGTATTGTCAGTGCCATCTACACTACCTTCTTTATATGTATTAAAGTCTTCGATGGTTTTGTAGTCTAAATCATTTCTGTCAACAACGAATACTATCTTGTAGATATCGGGCATACCCACTAATATTTGGCTTGCCTTAAAGGCTGTAAGGGTCTTGCCTGAGCCAGTAGTATGCCAAATGTACCCGTTTTTGGTTGAACTTTTAGTGTGGTCAATAATTGCTTCTACGGCGTAATACTGGTACGGCCGCAATATCATCAACATCTTATCGGTCTCGGACAGCACTGTATATTTGGTAATCATTTTGGCAAGATGACAGGTTTGTAAAAATGCAGCCGTAAAAGCTTCGAGCTTTTTAATGTTCTTATTGTCTTTATCCGCCCAGTAAAAGGTCTGCTTAAAAGATTGGCGGCGGTTATTGGCGTAATATCTAGTGTTTACCCCGTTGCTAATGACGAAGATCTGAATGTACTTGAACAACCCATGCGACGCATCGTAACTATGGCGCTGGTAACGACTAGTCTGGTTGAAGGCTTCCTTGAGCTCCAATCCACGCCGCTTTAACTCTATCTGCACTAGCGGCAAGCCGTTTATAAGTAGCGTCACATCATAGCGGTTTTGATAAGCTCCGGCTACAGTAATCTGATTAGTCACCTGGAACTGGTTCTGGCACCAGGCCTTTTGGTTGATGAACTCGACATAGGCACTCGTACCATCATCCCGTACTAAGTGCATGGTATCGCGCAATATTTTGGCACGATCAAACACATTACCTTTGTTGAGGTAATTAAGAACCTTGGCAAATTCTTTGTCACTCAACACAATGCCGTTGTGCTCTTACAACTGAATTTTAAGGTTAGTAAGCAAAGCTGATTCATCAGCTATACGCACCCGCTCATAGTCCATTTGCTGCAGCTGAGCAATAAGAGTATTTTCTAGTGTTTGTTCAGATTGTGTAGTCATTCATTCCCTTCCTTATCAATAATTGCAGCTGTAAGTTGATCAGCATAGTCTAAGATTGCTAATTTGGAGCTATTGATAAGATCGTCATCAATATCAATAAACTCATCTAATTTATACTTACTTTTGTATCGCGTATTTCGCACTTGTTTTAAGAATTTTCTGTCAACTTTCGATGAATTGTGCACTATACAGTTTCTGCTAGCAGCACATAAAATCAATTTATCTCTAACACTATCTTCAAGTGAGATATTTATTGACAAATAATTACTAAAAACGTCTATTGAAGACTTGAGGTCTTGTAGCGTATATCCTTTTTCTTTGACATGCTCTAATATTGCATCCCCAAGATTAAAACCGCTACTTAACATTTCCTGCGTGAAAGATATTTTTTCATCTTTATTTTTTAAATCAAATAGTTCTGGTTTTTTGTTGCCCACTTCTCTAATGAAGTCCCCTAGATAGCTTTCTAGTGTGCCTACAAGAAGCACTATAACCTGCTCTTTTATAACTTTCTTTTGCTCCATGATCTGTGGGTTATCTGAAAGGTTGGTAAGTAGTGCTGACGCGTTTTCTATTTCCCTTGCAACTCCACCACCTATTTTTATCTTTAAGAGAGACTTTTGAATTTGTTCTAATTTTGAATTTGCAACTCGTAAAACATTCTCATTTAGCTCTAAAATACTCAGAATATTTTCAATGCTTACAGATAAGTTGCCTCGGAGCTGCAGAATATCATCACTTAACTTCATACAAACATTTGCTGGAGGAGGACTTTTTTGAAGGTTTTGGCTTGCTCCAGCTCTTTTCTGGTTAGATTTAACCTATCATCAATAGAACTCAGAAAATCGGCTATTTTTTGCTGCTCATGATTCACAGGCACATCAATAAGCATCTTCTTAAAGTGATTATAATAAAGATGAACTATCGTGCTACCTTGCGCGTATTTTGCAATTTCTTTGGTCTTAAAATGTGTTAAATAGTACGCATAGAAGGTGCTACACCCAGACTCATTAAATCTTAAAATTGTGATATCGCCACCGAGCAACACATTATCTTCGCGCAATTCAGTGATATTTGCTAAATCGATACCAGTTGTAGTGGTAGAGCACGGCACAAGAAGATCACCGACCTTTGATTTGACACCAGTAGCTACATTCGTACGACTTTCTACTGTTTGGATTACTTCTGAATAGGTAGTATAAAGCTCTCCGTAGAGTACACATTTATTTGTACCGCTCTCTATGGTTTGTTCTTTAGAAATACCGAAACCTTTTGTCTGATCAAATACTTCCCCCAGCATACTTTTTTGCCAAGCGGGGAAGTTTTTTTCGCTATCATCCTTGAAGCGGATTTTTTGGGAAAAGATGGCTTGCATGGCACCTTTTCTGTACTTTTGTAGTAATGCTATTTTGTCTTGAAGTGCGATGATTTTATTATCAACCGCCGTCAAAAAGTCCGCAATTTTTTTCTGTTCCTCTTGGCTCGGAAAACTGAGCAACAGACTTTTTAAGCTCGAAGCATACAAGTGTACTACTGAATTGCCTTGCGCAAGTCTTGCGATAGCAAGCTTCTTAGAATTATTTAAGTAATAGGCAAGAAAGATACCGTTGTTGCTTGTTCTAATAATATTAATGTCACCACTTAAAGCGACCCCATCCTTCAATACGCAAGATGCTGTGGCAATATCAATGTTGGTCTCACCAGATCCAGGGATAATTACGTCATTGTATTTACTAAAAGAAAGGGTTTTTGGATCGAGATTCGTTTTGGAATAAACTCTTTCAACTACTTCACCGTACCGTGTATATAACTCACCGTACCGAATGGCTTCAATCTTGCCATTATCCGCGATGTCATCTTTTGATATATTCTTGCCTCTGGAAAATTGGGCAATATCGCCAAGCTTTTTAGCCTGCCACTCACTATCAAACTCTTGAAATCGCAGTCTCGGCACTTTTTTGGTTTTAGTGTCTTTTGCGATCATTTTTTGTCTTTCTTTTGGGCTGGTCGGCTGTACTTGTTAGTTGCACCAACCACCTCTGTTTCTTGGGTATTTTGTGCATTGACATTGAGTTTATGGTGTGATACATTTTGAATATCACCATGACTAGGCAGGCCTAAGGTCGCAGACCGATCGCCGCTCCTAGTCTTTTTTATTTGTCTGAATATTGGAGTAAGATCACTCACAAAGCGTAGCTTGGTACGATATACATTGAGCAGCTTGGAGTATCTATGCCTGTTGGGCACGAGTATGGTGAGTAGCTTATGCTGGCTGTCTATGTAGTTATATAGGCTCAAAAAATCGCCATCACCAGATACGAACACTGCCAGCTCATAGTCGTTTACTAGTATCGCTGCCGCATAGAGTACAATGTCAGTGTCTACATTTCCCTTGACCACCTCGGTGCCATCATCTTCCGTATACGAAGATATCGTCTTAAAGACCAACGTATAACCAGCATTCTGTAGTGATGTGTATAGCTCAGTATTGCTCGGCATATATCCTATAAACAAATACGCTCGGCTGACACCATATTTCTCACGTAAATAATTGCGAAACTTCTTATAGTCGAGCTTTTGCCCATGGTAAATATGTCGGCCTTGCCTGTTGACTACATCCCGACTGACACCAAGGTTCAGATTTTGGCTATCTATAAAGGCATAATTTTTATGTTGCTGTTTCATAACCTACCTGTCATTTGCCCTCACCAAATGGTGGTTCTATGCCAAGCTCCTTGCAGTATCCCGCGATTTTGGCATCAATAGCACCCCTGCTGGCATCAATCTTTTTAATCTCGGCGGTCACTGCAGCCAGATCAATTGGTTCTTCTTCCTCGAAAGTATCTACATAGCGTGGGATGTTGAGGTTATAATCGTTTTCTTTGATCTCGTCGAGTGTTGCGACGTAACTGTACTTATCTTCTGTTTTACGCTCGGTATAGGTACTATTGATCTTTTCTATGTCCTCTTGACGCAGCTTGTTCTGGTTTTTGGCTTTGACAAAATGTTGCGATGCGTCGATGAACAAAATATCGTGGGGAGTGGTGCGGCATTTTTTAAATACCATAATGCAGGTTGGGATGGATGTACCGTAAAAGATATTTGCGGGCATACCAATTACGGCATCTAGATAGTTTTGTTCGGCGATGAGGTATTTGCGAATGTGTCCTTCGGCCGCACCGCGGAACAACACACCGTGCGGCATAACTACTGCCATAGTACCGTTGTCATCAAGCTGGTAGACCATGTGCTGGATGAATGCGTAGTCTGCTTTGCTACTAGGGGCGAGTTTACCGTATTGGCTAAAACGATCATCACTCATGTGAATGGGATTGGCCGACCACTGGGCGCTAAATGGCGGATTGGCGACAATTGCCTCGAATCGGAACTCGGCGTGCTGCGGGTGTTCGAGTGTGTCTTCTTGGCGAATGTCAAAGCGGGAGAAATGCACATCGTGCAAGATCATGTTCATGCGAGCCAAGTTGTAAGTAGTGTTATTAAGTTCTTGACCGTAGAAATGAGCCACGTCTTCTACATGGCGCGCTACGCGCAATAACAAAGACCCGGAACCGCAGGTTGGGTCGTACACATTCTTGAGTCGCTTTTTACCAGCCGTTACTAACTTTGCAAGGACAGTGGACACCTCCTGCGGCGTATAGAACTCACCAGCCTTCTTGCCTGCACCACTTGCGAATTGCGAGATAAGGTATTCGTAAGCATCACCTAGTACATCTATCTCTGAGTTTTGTAGCTCAAAGTCGATCTTATCTAAGTGGGCCAGGACCTTTGCAAGTAGCTCGCTGCGAGCTTGGACCGTTTTGCCCAAACGGCTGGCGTTGAGGTCAAGTTCAGAGAATAACTTATCGAAGTCGTCCTCACTATCTGCGCCCAAGGTACTACTCTCTATACTGTTGAGAATTTTTTCCAACTCCTCGACTAAGTTGCCATTGGCTGGGCCATGTTGTGCAATATGGTGGAAGAGTTCCGAGGGTCTTAGAAAGTAACCGAGTCTGTCGACGGCAGCACTTCTAACGGCTTCAAGGATTTGCGCCCCTTCAGCGGTTGTCTCGTCAATGCTCTGATACTTCTTGCCATCAGCCTCCAGAATATCATCGGCATACAATTCCATCCGTTCGGAAAGATATTTGTAAAAAATAAAGCCAAGAATATAGTCGCGGAACTCATCAGCGTTCATCTTGCCACGCAATTCGTTTGCTATATTCCAAAGCTGCGTTTCTAATTGTCTTTTCTGTTCAACGGACATGCGTATACGAAAGCCCCATTCACTCTCAGTTTCTGTAGTCATATTGTACCCCTTAACGGGGTAGTTCTACAACCAGTTGCCTTAAAGCACAACCTTTTTCACTTCACAACTGGGCTAACTTACACTTCTACAAACTTGTACTGGTTCAATATATTGTCATGTAAGTATTCGCCCTTGGATGGAGCAATCATCAGGCCTTGGTATATAGGTTCGGGGACACTGTAATACCGGTAGATACTGCCTGTCTGGAACTCTACTTCCAGCACATGTGTAGATGAGTCGTAGCCAACAGATACGAGGTTGGAAGACTTGACCATGATTCTATTCATATTACTATCCTACACCAAACGGAGCTTACGTTGAACGGCATACCATTTGGCAAAGTCCTTCCATACGGTATCCATTGCTTCCATTGGGAAACTGCCCTGCTCTTCTATTTCGCCGACGGTTTTGTCCATGCCTTGCAGCTGTACTACCTGCATTAGTGACATTCCTTTGCCCTTATATGGAGCATCCGTAATCTTTCCCCAGTAGGTATACGAGAACGTTTTGTGCTTCTTACCGTCGTAGAACACTAGTGTTTCAGTGCATGATATAGACCGGTCTTTTTTATCAGCCATAAGGGCCAGCCAGTCTTCCGGCTTGAACCATTGGGCTACTTCTTTGGCATAGGCGCCGGGAAAACCATGCAGTGCCAGGATGCTCCAAAACCTGTCGTTAGCAACCACTGGCCGTCTGGCAAGCCGGTACGCGTCCTTAGCTTTATGTAGGGCGATTTTTCGGGATTGTCGGACTGAATTTCGTCTACCGGCAGTATGAGCTGCTCTACGTCTTTGATACCGGCCTTGTCGCACGCGTCTTTGAAATAGCCGAACTTCTGGGCGTTGCCTGTTACGAAAGCCAGGGGCTTTGGTTTACCGTCATCTTCCTCTACTTTGCGGTAACGGTACTGTTTGTCGATATACACGTAATAGTATCGGCCGTAAGAATCGGCATGGGTAAAGCGTTCGTAGATGTTGGCCGGAACTTCGAAGTACTGGTAGACGTGGTTGTCTTTGAATTCAATCTCTAGGGTACGCTCGGCAACATTGTAACCTATAGCTACAATGTGTGATGAATCTATGGTTAAGCGTTGCATTCCCTTATTATATCGAAGGACTGCTGTTCTCTCATAGATAAAACAGTAAGCAGGCAGAAGACACGCTTCCAATATGTCGTAGTCTACCAACAACCTATTCGTTGTCACGTAATTTCATGCCCAGCTCGAACAGTACCCAGCGCGGACCGACTTTGCCAAGCGGCACGGGTCGTCGCGGTGCCGGGCGCGCCAGACATTCCTCAAGGGCTGATCTTCCCAACATGTTATCAAAAGGTATTTGCATGTATAAATCCGTGTCGCCGTAAACCTCAAACGGTTCAAAACTTTGTTTCTGGAGCGCCAGGCTCCATAGATCATCCCCGATAACCGTTGACAGAGCAAATGGTAGGATACCTGGGTCAGGTGAGTCACGATGGTCCAGGATCGCTGCGAAAATATCTTTAGCCTTCGGGTCACCCCACCGGAAAACGACAAAATTTACTTGGTTATACTTATCACCTTCAGCTGGACCGACAAATTCCGCGCTAGAGTATGCTGCCCGCCCGGCGTTCTGCATGGCTTAAGCCGGCCAAATCCAGAATTTGCCGCCTTTGGTTCATAGGATATTGTTTCTCTGTACTTCTCTTATCGGACATAATGAAAAGCTAATCTATTTGGTATCAGGTTGACTGCTGGTTAGCTTAAGGTCTGGGTAGATGCCTTTGGTCACTTCGTCTACTTCGCGCCTTAGTTGGGGAAAAATGACACCTTCGCGGGCTGAGACGCCCTCTAACACCCAGAAAAGGCGTTCGGAGTAGCCAAAGCCGCAGGCGGGTGGCATGGCGTATTCCAGGGCTTCTACGTAGTCGATATCCAGCATTTGTGCTTCGGCGTCGCCAGCGTCGCGCATGGCTTGTTGTTCTTTAAAGCGGTTAAGCTGGTCGATTGGATCGTTCAGCTCAGAATATGCCTTGCATTGCTCGCTGCCGCCAAACACTAAGTTGAACTGTTCAGTTAGTTCGGGTTTGCCCTGTTGAGTCTTGGCCAGTGGTTGCAGGAATGTAGGGGTATCTATCAGAAACGCCGGGCCGACAATAGTAGTACGAACCTTTTTCCAGAGTTTATCGATGCCGCGGGCGCGGTTGTCCTGTTTTTCTACTTCTATATTGTGCTTTTTAAGCTGTTCTTTGACCTCGTCCAGCGTTGCCGTAAAGACGTCCAAGCCGTATTTCTCTTTGATGATGTCTACGAAACTGATTCGTGGCCAGTCCTGGCTGTCAGGCCCAAAGTCTACTTCCATGCCGTTGGCCAGTTTGAACTGGCGCTTGCCCCAGGTTTTGTCGGCGATGATGCGTACCAGGCGTTCGGTAAGCTTCATACCCTGTTCCCAATCGGCGTAGGCCCAGTACCATTCCATGGCTACATGCTCGGGCAAGTGTTCGTCGGAATAATTTTCGTTGCGGAAGCGGGGGCCGATATCAAAAACCTTTTCGTAGCCGCCAACGAGCAGACGCTTGAGTGGCAGCTCATGGCTGATGCGTAAGTAAAAGTCCTGGTCGAGTGCATCCATGTGCGTAACAAAGGGGGTGGCATCGGCACCACCGGCTGTAACTTCTAATACCGGGATATTGATCTCAACAAAATCCTCACCCATGAGGAACTCGCGTGTAGCCTGCCAAAAGGCGCTGCGGCGCAGGAAACGGTTGTATACGTCTGGATTAGCATTGGTGTCCACATAACGACGGCGGAGACGCTCCTCTTTGTTGGTAAAGCCGTCATGTGTCGGCAACGGACGTAATGATTTAGTAAGCAGGCGGAGGTGCTTTACTTCTACCGATATCTCCCTTGTCTGGGTCTTAATGACCGTTCCCTGTACTTCAATGAAGTCACCGCTGTCTAAAAGCGGCAGCTCGTCGATGCCAAGCTGGCTGTCTCCGGCCTTGAGGCCTTCGATTATCCCCTCGCGTAAGAAGAATTGCACACTGCCGCTGGCATCGCGCCCAACGATAAAAGCGATTTTGCCGAACTTGCGGATGTTGGTAATGCGCCCGACTACACTCACCTCCTGGCCTTCGAGCTTGTCAAAATCGTCGGTTATTTCTGCCAGTTTGTGAGTGCGTGTTGCACGGGCTGGGTACGGATTAACACCCAGTTTCTTTAACTCTTCCAATTTGCGCAGCCGTTCACCACGCAGCTCTTGTAGTGTTGCCATATTGCCCCTATAGTATCACATATTTAGAGACACGCACTCCGCTCTTCACTACCGACGCCACGCTGCACTCAAGTACAAAATGCGTGCCAGATAAAGGGCCCTGGTTTCCCGCCAAGACCCTTAGTCTGTTTATTCTCTTGTTGTTGGCTTAACTTATGCCTACAATCGCATAGCTAATTGTTTCGGCGGGAAGCTTGATTTCAATCTTGTCGCCGGTCTTCTTGCCCATAAGGGCTACGCCAATCGGTGACTCGTCGGAGATTCTGCCATTCAGCGGGTCGGCTTCTACCGTACCTACTACTTGGAATTCTTTGGTCTTGCCTGTATCGCTCTTGAGTTTTACTGTTGATCCAAGCACTACTTTTCCATCTGTCTTAGGAGCAGTAATAATCTTAGCGCTGGCAAGGATGTATTCGATTTCGGCAATGCGGGCTTCATTGCGCTCCTGGTCTTGGCGGGCAGCGCTGTATTCCATGTTCTCACTGAGATCACCAAATTCACGGGCAACCTTAATGCGGTTAGCAATGTCAGAGCGGAGCCCAATAAGCTCTGCAAGCTCTGCCTTCAGTTCGTCGACACCTTGCTGGGTCAGATGGAATTGTTTTTTCATGCTGTCTCCTTCGTGCTGAAGTGGTATTGTTTACCTAAGTCGGTATTATAACAATTTAGGTTATTATGCGGCGACCATTTTTATCACGTCGCTCGCGTCTGCTAGTTGAGCTTCTTGGGCTGTACGAGTCTTGATCTCGCAGCGGTTATGTGCAACTGTCTTTTCGCTTATGACTACCCGATATGGAATCCCCATGAGGTCTGCATCGGCGAACTTTTCGCCAGGACGGGCATCTCGGTCATCATATAGTACCTCAATGTTTGCTTCGCTCAAAATCTTATATAATTCATCGGCTACCTTAACTACCTGATCGCTCACACCAACAGAGGCAAGGTAGACACGGGCTGGGGCGATTTCCTTTGGCCATACGATGCCCTTGTCGTCCGCAAAATGTTCGACAATAGTGCCCATAATGCGGCCTGGCCCGATGCCATAACTGCCCATGATGACAGGCTTCACGTCACCGTTTTCGTCGGTAAAGGTAAGTTCTAAAGGTTCTGAAAAGCGCGTGCCAAGTGTAAAGATATTTCCTACCTCAACTGCCCTCTTCTCGACGAGTTCTTCCTTAGCGACCCCTAGGTCTGCCAGGACTTCGTCGGTATAGACTTCTTTGTTAATGGCAAGTCTCTTGCCTTCGTGCACGTAAATCGTGTCTTCGCCAATGTCGGTAATTGTCTGGAACTCGTGGCTAAACTTGCTGAAGCTGCCGCCACTGGCGAACGTGAGATAGGTAATATCCCCCAGGCCCAGACGTTCAAATATTTTAAGGTACGCTTGTTTTGTTTTTTCGTAGAATTTGTCGTGTTGCGCCTGGTCGCGGGAGAACGAGTAGAGGTCTTTCATAATGAATTCGCGACAACGCATAATGCCTGATTTGCTACGGAGTTCGTTTCTAAACTTGGTTTGGAATTGGTAAGGATACGATGGTAAGTCTTTGTAGGACTTAATAAAGTTGCGCATGAGTGCGGTGAGCGCTTCTTCGTGGGTGTTGCCGAGACCCAGTTCTGGCCCGAGATGGTAGCCCTCACCGGCATGCATTCGGGTTTTAAACCAGACATCGACGGCATCGTCATGCCAGCGACCGCTTTTTTCCCAGTTATCTTTAGGTTGCAGGGCACTTAGGAAAATTTCTTGTCCGCCGATGGCATTCATCTCTTCGCGAATGACCTGGATTATTTTGTTAAGGACAATACTGCCGAGTGGGAGGTAGTCGTAGACCCCTGCCATCTCTTTATGGATGAAGCCTGCCTTGATAAGCAATTGCGCGTTCTTGGCTTGCTCATCGGCAGGAGCGGTCTTGCTGGTTCTCGTAAATAGTTGTGACATCTTCATGCCAGAGTAACTCCTACTTAAATATATTGAAATTAGTGCGTCAAGAATGGTTACGGCCGACAGGCCGGGGAACGAAACATGATAATCTTGCGGACTAATTTATTCATTTGCCCCATTGTACCCTAGCGGGTGCCAAATACAAAGAGGTTCAGAAAGGTCAGAAAATTCTTGGCGGCGTGCACACCAATACTGGCCCAGATTGTGCCGGTTCTCTCACGCAAGTAGCAGAGTATAAGCGACAAGATAAACACATCAATGAAAGCAATCCAGAGAAGCGCCTCGCCGGTACCGCCGAAAAGATGCAGCGAAGCGAACACTAGGCTGGTTACGACAATCGCGAGCCATTTGCGCACATTATTGCGTCTAAGCGTCCCGTATAGGAATCCACGGAAGACAATTTCTTCGGCGATAGGCGCAATAATAACCAGTCCAGCAAATGCCATAGCTAGCGATATACCACTAATCCCCTTCAGGAAACCTATGTCCTGCTCCGCTGTAGTGTCTAACGGAAAAATCTGCTCGGCTACTACAATTGCCGTAATAGCTAACGTAATATACGCCACCATACCTAAGAGCGTATACCCGATGTCGCGCAGTCTTATCTTACCGAGGCCAACAGCTTGCGTAAACGGTACCTTTCTGCGAGTGGTAAACCAAAGTAGTACGGCGACAGTTGCCACTCCACTAAAAAGTATCGACAAAAAAGTTTGCAACGGTGAGCTATGCAACCAGTCTTCCACTCTTTGTTCGCTCCAGCCTGCGACATTCGGGTAGAAGTAAACCAACGTCTGTACAATAGCTGGAACAAGGATAAAGCTAAACAGTATTGCCAGCACAGCAGCGCCTATACCCCACGGGCGTAGGCTATCAGACGGTTTGGATTTGGTAGTTTCCGGCTGGCTAGAAGAATCGTTTGACATCGACAACTGTCACCATCACTATCAGGAACAGGAGGAATACAAAGCTGGCGCCAACAATGCGTTCTTCCATTTCCTGACTCATTTGTTTGCCAAATAAGCGCGAGAGCAACACCATAAACAGACGGCCGCCATCAAGTGCCGGAATTGGCAGCACGTTCATGATCGCCAAGGTCAACGAGATGATGGCAATAATCATCAAAACAAACTCATAGCCCAGCAGGCTCCCGTCTTTAAGCAGTACGACAATACCGACTGGCCCGGATACTTGCTCGGCGGCTTTGCTACCCTGGCCCTGGAAAATGGCCGCCAGCATGGTGCCCAAACCCTGGAATGTAGCAGCCGTGAATTGGCCGATGAGCCCGGCACCGACAATTGGTGCTGACCACGTAGACCGGGTTAAGGTCAGTTCTGCGGGCGAAACACCCATGTAACCTTTTGGCTCACTAGTCTTTTTGCTCGCTTCTACTTCCTGCTTGCTGCGTAGTTGCAGCGTCGTATCCTGTTGTTGGCCTTTTCGCTCGTAGGCTATACCTACCTTCTGGCCAGCATATTTTTCAGTAAGCCCAGGTAAATCGCTGGCATCTTTAATAGGTTCGGTCTTATTGCCAGCACCAATTGACAGTAATTTGTCACGAGCCTGCAGACCACCTTTGCTAGCTGGTGAACCTGGTTCTAAGTAGCCAATGAGCACGTCGTTACGTACAACCTGTGTATCACCCTTAACTGTGAACTGGTTCTCTATAAATTTTGGCAAGCCTATCCAGGCAAGCGCAGTCAGCAATATGAAAGCCATTAGCAGGTTCATGCCGACACCTGCCAGCATAATCTGGGTCTTGGCCCAGGTCGAAGCCGCGCCTAAAGTACCGGACTCGGTAGCGGCATCGGACTCACCTTTTAAGCGTACGAAACCACCGATTGGCAACCAGTTCAAACTGAATATAAAGCCATCTTTGGTCTTTTTGCTCCAAGCTCTGGGCGGGAAACCTATTCCAAACTCTTCAACGTCCACACCATTGCGCCGGGCTGCAAGAAAATGCCCGAACTCATGCACAACTACCAGGCCAACAAATAATACTATGCCTAAAATCAGTAACAATATGGACAATGCATCCCCCTAGCTCCGTTATCAACACCTATATTCTATAATAATAGCGACCTTGGCTGCATTTGTCATGCAGAAGGACGTTGTTACAGCGTCATAATCTCGGATTCTTTGGCCTTAGATGCCGTTTCGACGTCAGCTTTAGCTTTATTCATGGCCTCGTCAATTTGCTTCTCCAGACGCTTAGCGTCATCCTCGCCGATCGTTTTGTCTTTTTTGGCTTTGTCGACAGCGTCGATGGCATCCCGCCGTGCTCCGCGTAGTGCTATCATGCAGTCTTCCACTTTGCCGCTTAATACCTTAACATACTCGCGACGACGTTCTTCGGTTAAAGGAGGAATTGGCACTCGTACGACGCGGCCGTCATCACTTGGGTTCAAACCGAGCGTCGGGTTGTCGCGAATCGCACTGGCAATGGCCTGGATATTATTTGGGTCGAATGGGGTAATCTGGATGAGCTGTGCTTCTGGTGCAGTCACATTAGAAACCTGGTTGAGTGGCATTTGGGTGCCGTAAGCAGTGACCATCACGCCGTCCAGCATTGCAGCGCTGGCACGTCCAGTGCGGACTTTTTTGAGCTCGCCTTGGAAATGCTCAAAAATGCCTTGGAATTTTTTCTTGACGTCGTCTACGATCTGGTTCGGATTCATGTTTTTCCTTGGTTAATTCTACATAATAGTATAGCGCAACCACACATTAGGCCTAACTGACATTTCTGGAGATTTGACCACGGAAGTCTAAATGTGTTATTCAAACACATTTAGAAGCCGTACCTCAAATCGGAGGAAATGTCAGTTAGGCCGTTAGTGCGCAGGTTGTAGGCTATTCAGTGACTTCGCCGAGAGCCATGCGGCTGAAGCGGCGGACAACCAGGTTTTCACCAAGTTTCGCGATATTCTCCTTGATGTATGCGTCAACAGTCTGTTCAGGATTCTTGATGTAAGGCTGGTCCAGCAGACACTTTTCAGCAAAGTACTTGCTTAGCATGCCATCAACAATCTGAGGGATAATTTTTTCCGGCTTGCCGTCGCCTTTAACCTTTTCGGTGAATTCGGCACGCTTGGCTTCGCGTTCGGACTCAGGAATGTTTGTGCTGCTAATGTACTCCGGGTTAGAAGCGGCGATGTGCATCGCAATATTCTTAACAAGCTCCGCAAACATTTCGTTGCGGGCAACGAAATCGGTCTCGGAGTTTACCTCAACAAGTACGCCGATGCGGTTGTCGTGTAAGTAGCTGCCGATAACGCCGGCACGAGCTTCACGCTCACCACGCTTTTCGGCCTTAGTCAAACCTTTCTTGCGCATTTCGGATAACGCTTTGTCGAAGTCTCCACTAGCTTCGTCCAGAGCTTTCTTGGCATCGGTCATACCAACGCCAGTTAATTCACGGAGACGCTTAATTTCTGCAAAGTCTAAAGCCATAGTACTTTCTCCCTTCGGGATATGAGAAAAACCTGTTTTTAAAGTTATTATTTAGTTTCGGTTTCGTCTTTGTCTGGAGCAGCCTTGGCTTCGCTGGCCAGCGAGTAAGCCCTGCCATCTTCGATCGCCTGTTTGGCGTAATCGGTAATCAGTTGGATTGTTCGAATAGCGTCGTCGTTGCAAGGGATTGGGTAATCAATCTGGCTTGGGTCAGCGTTAGTATCTACCAGAGCTACAATAGGCAAACCAAGTTTGCGGGCTTCACGTACTGCGTTAACGTCGCTTACGATATCGATAACAAGCACTGCGCCAAGCCGGGCAGCCATATCCTTAACACCACCGTAAATACGGTTCAGTTCGTCGATTTCTTCCTGGAAGCGCTGTACTTCAAGCTTGTTGTACTTGTTCGCCAGTTCGCCCGAGGCCATTTTGCCCTCTAGTTCATGCAAACGTTTGATACGCCCTTGAATAGTGTTGACGTTCGTAAGCATTCCGCCAAGCCACCGTTCTGTAACGTAAGGCATTTTGGCATCTTCGGCAGCTGCCTTAACAATATCCTGTGCCTGACGCTTTGTGGCTACAAACAGAACTTGCTTGCCTTCAGAGGCAATCTTGGTGATAAACGCCAGAGCTTCATCGAGACCTTCTACTGTTTTAGTAAGGTCAATGATATGGCTACCATTGCGCTTTGAGTGAATGTAAGGCGCCATTTTAGGGTGCCAACGGCTCGTCTTGTGCCCGAAATGAGCACCGGCGGTGAGCAAAGCCTTGATATCTACGGCTACTGCCATAAAGTTAGTCCTTTCTCTTCGATTGGGTACCCGGACGTCCCTGCATGGTAACGTTCCGGGAGGATCTGCTCCCAAGCTGCTTAAATCTTGTAGTAAATACATTGTACACCAACCATCTCTGTAACTCAAGATAATAGTGAGCCATAAATCTACTTGTGCGATGAGTGTACTTGCATTTATGCTTAAGAAATGAATTTTAAAGATATGTTTCGTATATATTGGTTTGCCGCCTCAGCAACAATCCTCATCTGGCTATTAGTCGGTTGGAAGCTCGGCTTGGCCGCGCTGTTTACTGTTATGGTTTTGACGCTTCTGGAAACGACCTTTAGCGCCGATAACGCCGTAGTCAACAGCAAGGTGCTGGTCACCATGTCACCGGCCTGGCAGCGGGCGTTCATGACCGTCGGTATTTTTATCGCCGTATTTGTAGTACGTTTTGCAATGCCAATATTTATCGTGATGGGTATTGCGTCCTTAGGTTTTGGCGAAGTGCTTTCACTGGCGCTAAATCATCCCGAAGAATATGAGCGCCACCTCACTGAATCCGAGCCAGTTATTAACGCCTTTGGTGGTACGTTCCTGCTTATGATTGCCCTGAGTTACTTCATTGATTACCAGAAGAAAACCCACTGGTTCGGGTTCCTGGAACGATACTTGGGCAAGCTCGGCCGTTTTGATAACATCACAGTGTTCTTTATGCTACTGGGTTCGATACTGGTGTACTTTACCGTCGATCCTGAACATCACGCTACCGTGCTCATCGCGTCGATCACCGCCATGGCACTACATATTGGTCTGGAGCTTTTGAGTGCTGCACTGGGTGGCCAGGAGAAACAACTTAAAGTAAAACACAAGGTGGGTATGGCTGCCTTTGGTGCATTTATTTACCTGGAAATCCTTGATGCCAGCTTCTCGCTTGATGGTGTTATCGGTGCCTTTGCCCTGACTAACAGCGTAATTATCATAATGGCTGGTCTTGGTGCCGGTGCCGTATGGGTGCGGGCCATGACCATCCATCTGGTACGCACTAATGCGCTGTCTAAATATGTATTCCTGGAACATGGCGCCCACTGGGCAATAGGCTTCTTAGGCAGTGTCATGTTACTGAAGCTGTATCACATTGAACTGCCGGAATGGATAGTTGGGAGTCTGGGCCTTGTATTCATAGCTGCAGCAATCTGGTGGAGCAAACGGCACGCAAACAGCACCAGGCCGCATCTCCACGAGCCATCACACATCTAAGCTCAGCCATCCCTATCTTGCAAGGACGGACCCGAACCCACCTACACATCACCTCCATCCAACCAAAGACACCCGGCGTTAGCCGGGTGTCTTCTTGTTCTTGTATGCTTGTAGTGTCATCTAAAACAAACAAGAAAGCGAGAAACAAATGTCATCTGTGTTCTCACACACCAGT